>NZ_JAVJNP010000082.1:0-20427 GCF_040217205.1 Coleofasciculus sp. A1-SPW-01
GGCGGGAAATGTCAGTAGTGAGACGGTTAAGCGTTACATTGAAAATCAGAAGACCAGATAGTTTGGTCATCTCCGTACCTCCGATGACCCGCCTTATATCCCACACCTAAAAGGATGTGGGTTTTACGGCGTTTCTATAAAACAAAAATTCTTCGACGCATCAGCTTCAACGGATGTATGGCAATGTTGAGATGCTCTAACGTGACAAATCCCTATCCGCCTGTGGGAGTGCCGATTGCGGTTTGGGAGCCGATTGTATAAGCTTTAGCTTACTACATCAAAGGCTGCCAACCCGTTTTAACGGGTTTAAGCTTTTAGCGCGAACTTTAGTTCAGGGCTTAATATGAAATTTCCCTTATCTCGTCAGAAACGGCAGATTATTCAATTTCTCGGTTTATTCTGCTGCTGTTGCATCCTGATTATTAGTTGTGGTGGGCAAAATACACCCACTGATAATGCTGCAAGTTCCGTCACTAGCATCAGTAGCCCTGAACGCATCGCTGTGGGTTCCGTTGCCAAACCCCGAACCCTTGACCCCGCTGATGCCTATGAAGTGGCGATTAGCGATATTATTACCAGCTTAGGCGATCGCCTCTATACCTACGAGGGGGATACAGATACGCTTATCCCTCAACTGGCGACAGAACTCCCGCAAGTCAGTGATGATGGGTTAACCTACACGATTCCTGTGCGTCAGGGTGTTACGTTCCATGATGGCACACCCTTTAACGCAGACGCCATGGCATTTTCCTTGAGGCGGTTTAGTGAAAACGGGGGTAAACCTTCCGCCCTACTTTCTAACGTCATGGAATCCGTAGAAGCCACAGGGGAATACGAACTCACAATCAAGCTAAAAAATGACTTTGCTCCCTTCCCTTACCTACTAGCCTTTCCTGGATTAAGTGCAGTTTCGCCTCAAGCTTATGAAATTGGACAAGGCAAATTTAAACCCAATGATTTTGTGGGAACGGGTCCCTATAAACTGGTTTCCTTTGAGCCAAATTTAGTCAAAGTGGATGTATTCGAGGACTATTGGGGAGAAAAACCGCTTAATCAAGGGATTGACTTTCAGTTTCTCAGCAGTCCCGCTAACTTGTATAATTCCTTTACCACAGGTGCGGTTGATATTGCCTATCGTGACTTAGATGCCGATCAAATTCTCAGCCTCAAAGAGGATGCTGAATCCAAAGGGTATCAGGTACTAGAAAAACCCAGCAGTCGTGTAGACTATATGGTGCTAAATGTCAAGCAGAAACCCTTAGATCAGGTAGAAGTCCGACAAGCGATCGCGGCGTTAGTGGATCGCCCGTTAATCATTGATCGCGTCTATCGGGGTCAAGCGGAACCCGCTTACAGTATTATTCCCGACACCTTCGCCACCAGCAAACCTGTATTTAAGGAACCTTATGGGGATGGCAATGTGGAAAAGGCAAAAGAACTTTTAACCCAAGCTGGTTTTTCTGCCGAAAATCCGTTTGAATTTGAAATTTGGTACAGTTCCGATAGCCCCCAGCGCCAACAAATTGTTACCCTTATCAAAGAATATGCCGAGCAAAAAATGGAGGGTTTGATGCAAGTTAAACCGCAATCTGTTGAATCTGCTACCCTCTTTGGTAATATTCCCAAAGGCATTTATCCCAGCTATTTAGTCGCTTGGTTCCCAGATTTTGGCGATGCAGATAATTACGTCAGTCCTTTTTTCAGTTGTACGAAAGGCTCAGCGGAAACTGGATGTCAGGAAGGAGCTAGTCAAAGTCAAGGTTTCTTCTATTACAGTGAGCAAATGAACCAACTCATTGATGCTCAACGAAAGGAACAAGATCCCCAGGCGCGACAAGAACTATTTGAGCAAATTCAAGAGCTAATCGCTCAAGATGTGCCGATGGTTCCCTTATTGCAGAAAAAAGAATTTGCGTTTGCTCAAGACAGCTTACAGAACGTAGAAATTAACCCAATTATTGGTATCTCGTTTTGGCAAGTTGACAAAAATGCTTAAGCTGACGTCTACAAAGCCTCGATTTATAGTGGCGTGGCACACCTTATTTGGTGGATTAGCATTGGTTCGTAGTGAGGGCTTTAGCCCTATACAGCTAGGCGTTATAGCACTAAAGTGCTTACGACAAACAAAACCCTATTGTTTAACATGCACGCAACGATAAACCTGTGTTAATCCTACTCGCCCTACCTAATTTGAATTCAGATGTCTCGTTCTCGTGCCTTACTTTACTACATCATCGCCCGGTTGCTTCTAGCACCGTTAATGATGTGGACGATTGTTACTATCGTATTTTTACTCCTCCGCGCTACGCCAGGAGATCCCATTGATGCGGTAATTGGTAATCGTGCAGATGAAGATGTGAAAGCTGAATTTCGGGAACGGTTGGGATTAAATCAGCCGCTACCGTTACAGTATATAAACTATTTACTCCGTTTACTCCGCCTCGATTTAGGTAGTTCAATTACTGACCAAGGACGAGATGTTTGGCAAGTAATTCAGCAGTATTTTCCGGCGACGGCAGAAGTAGCGGTATGTAGTATGATAGTCGCGATAACTGTAGGAATTGGTGTGGGTATTTTTTCCGCCTCTCGTCCTGGTACAGTCTTTGATTTAGGGGGACGGTTATTTGGGATTATTACCTATGCCTTACCGATATTTTGGGCAGGAATGATTGTCCAGTTAATCTTTGCCGTACAGTTAGGATGGTTTCCCCTAGGTGGACGATTTCCGGCATCAGTAACTCCGCCCACAGGATTCACTGGACTGTATACGGTTGATAGTCTCTTGAATGGGAATTTCAACCAATTTTTAACGGCGTTATATTATTTAACCCTACCCTCGTTAACCTTAGGAATTCTTCTAAGTGGAATTTTTGAGCGTATTGTCCGGGTAAATCTCAAGCAAACGCTGAAGGCTGATTATGTGGAAGCTGCACGCGCTAGAGGGATTCAGGAACGGACGATTCTGCTGCGTCATGCATTGAAAAATGCTTTGATTCCGGTGATTACAGTAATGGGACTCACGTTTGCTTCGTTGCTAGGGGGTGCGGTGTTAACTGAAGTTACCTTTTCGTGGCCCGGATTAGCGAATCGATTATATGAAGCGATTCAGTCACGAGATTACCCGACGGTGCAGGGAATTATGGTATTTTTTGGCGCAATTGTGGTGATGGTGAGTATTGCGATTGATATTATCAATGCTTTAATTGACCCGCGTATTCGCTATTGATTATTCATTGTTTAGTAACCCCTGCCACGGCGATTAAAATCGCTGCTACACTTGCCAAAGCCACGGCGATTGAAATCGCTGCTACACAAACAAAGTCCGCCTGCGCGGACTGGGTTATAACGGGGGTAGCGTTCCCCGGATTTGGTATGACTTTGGTAGGTTGGGTTGAACGAAGTGAAACCCAACAGATTACAGATTCCAGCTAGCGTTTGTTGGGTTTCGTACCTTGACCCAACCTACCTCAATTTATTGACTCCAAAACCAGATGGCTAGTTGGCTATATTGGCTTTTGAGCTAATTTTTCTTTTGCTTTTTCGATTGCTGTTTCTTAAACAAAGCCCCAAATCCTAGCGCCATACTGGAACCCAGGATGGTCAGGGGTTCAGGAACAGCGTAGGTAACATCATCGATGGCACCACTACCAGGGAGATCAACTTCAAGACGGGTTACTTTGGTATTACTAAAACCGTCCACTGTAATAAACTCGTTATCTCCAGCGCCCACACTACTCAACGAGTCTACTAGAGTACTACCGTTAAATGTTTCAAATATCGCTGGTCTTCTTTCATCACCATCCAGATAGACTAAACTTTTAAGAAAGATAGGCTCGGAAAAATCAAAGGTTAACGTACCACCAAATCGGCTGTCGTTTGGGCTAGCAGAATTGTTATTTTGACTGATAATTAGAACGTTGCCGAATTGGTTTCCAAAGAACAAGTCATCGTCATTACCTGTGCAGTTACTGTCGTCAATACCACCACCGCATGTGCTGTCAAAGATCATTGGCAGACGGGGATTTCCGCCAGTTGTCCCGTTACCAATACCACCAATTGTTACCGCTACACCTGGAGGTGTCGGAGTTGATGGTCCGAATGGGGGAAAAGTATCCCCTGCATTGAATTCTTCAAAGGTAACCTTGGCAGCTTGGGCTGGGTTAGCGTAGAGTGTGGCTAAACCCAACAGGGCGCCAGCCGCCGCGATCGCAAGCTTCATTTTTTGATACATTATGATACCTATTTTTGTAAAGACGTGTAAAGTTTTTCAACTTCAATAACAGCTTAACCTCGCTTTTAAACCTTTTGTGTAAAGTTTTCGTAAAGAAATTCAGTGTAAATACTCTATTTATTTAAAGTTTTTGTAAAGCTATCCGGCGTCTAAATCAGTTGTGAACTAACGATCATTGCTAGACAAACATTTCAACCCCATTTTTGTTCACGAATCATTTAGACTGGCTCTGGCGCTCTTTTGTCACTCTAGGAAAACCAGGGGGATAAGGGAGACAAGGGGGATGCGAAAAAACTGGACAATTGCCAGGTAAGCTAGAGGTGATTGGTGATTTGGCGACTTGAACTCACGATCGCATGTCTCAGAAAAACGAAACGACTGTATTAGTTTTAGCCTTGCTGATTACCCTTGGTTTAGTTGGGGGCGGGGTTTGGTGGTTTAGCCGTGAGTCTGACTTAATCAACACAAACCGCCAGGTTAAGGTTAATCGTCAATCTCCTGAACAATCCCAACAGGCTAAAACCTTTGCCCAAGTGGAAGGTGTACCCGAAGGACTCTTCAGCTATGGAGGTAGCACGACTTGGGCACCCATCCGTGAAGTCGTAGACCCCGCCATTCAAACCGTGTGGCCCCAATTCCGATTGCGTTACACTGATCCGACAACAGGCGCACCCGGTTCGGGTACAGGGATTAAAATGCTGTTAAATAACCAATTGGCGTTTTCCCAGTCCTCGCGCCCCCTGAAACAAGAGGAATATGAACAAGCCCAGCAACGCGGCTTTACTCTCAAAGAAATTCCTATCGCTATTGATGGTATCGCCGTTGCGGTTAATCCTGACCTGCAAATTCCGGGTTTGACGATTACTCAGCTAAAAGATATTTATACGGGTAAGATTACCAACTGGAATCAAGTCGGGGGTGCTGATTTACCGATTATCCCTTATTCCAGACGCCCAGAAGAAGGCGGTACAATTGAGTTTTTTATGGACAATATTTTAGAGGGAGAAGAGTTTGGCGCGACGGTTGAGTTTATCCCCACCACAACTCAAGCCCTGAGAGTGTTAGCGGATAATCCTGGCGGCATTTATTACGCCTCTGCACCTGAAGTTGTGCCTCAATGTACAATAAAATCTTTACCGATTGGACGCAAACCCGATGAACTGGTTCCTCCTTACCAGGAACCCTTTGTGCCGCTTTCCCAATGTCCCGGACAGCGCAATCAGCTTAATAAGCAGGCGTTTCAATCGGGAAGCTATCCGATTACTCGTCGATTATTTGTCATTGTTAAACAAAATGGTCAACTTGATGAACAAGCCGGGGAAGCGTATGCGCGATTGTTACTTACGAATCAGGGTCAGGACTTAATTAGCCAAGCCGGATTCGTGAGTTTGCGCTGAGTTGAGTAGGGGAGATGGGGGAGATGGGGGAGTAAACGAATGACAAATGACAAATGACAAATGACCAATGACCAATGACCAATGACCAATGACCAATGACCAATGACCAATGACCAATGACCATTAATTATGTCACAGAAAAACGAAACTGGAACCCTTATTGCTGCATTGGTAATTACACTCGTTATATTAGCGGGTGGTTTTTGGTGGTTTACTCGTCAATCGGGGATGAATTTGGGAGGATTGATGGGAGGATTGATGGGAGGTGAAGATAACCCAGCCCAAAATCCATCCCCACCGACTCAACCTGCCAATCCGGGAACGCCAGCCGCGAATCCCAATAGTGCTTTTCCGCCGCCTCAAACTGTCCCCAGTGGCACAATTGTTCGGATTGCAGGTTCGACGAGTATGGTGCAAATTAATCAAGCCTTGAAACAAAGTTTTGAACAGCAGTTTCCTGGTACAACTGTGGAAACCCAAGCTGGGGGTTCAGATAAGGGGATTCTAGCGCTGTTAACAGGAAGTGTCGATATTGCGGCGATTTCTCGTCCTCTGACCTCCCAAGAACAGTCCCAAGGCTTAGTGGCTGTACCTGTAACGAAAGATGCGATCGCGATCGTGGTGGGTGAGGAAAATCCCTTTCAGCGAGGCTTAACTCAGGCGCAAGTTCAGCAAATTTTTCAGGGACAGATTACCAATTGGTCACAAGTCGGTGGTGCTCCAGAACCGATTCGGGTGATTAACCGCCCTCCGGTTAGCGGAACTCGTCAGGCGTTTCAAGAACTGGTACTCAATGGTGGACAATTTGGCACAACACCTAACATTGTCACAATGCAGCAAGATGCAACCACTCCAATTTTGCGAGAATTGGGCAACAATGGAATTAGTTATGCTACCTACGCCCAGGTTGCCGATCAACAAACGGTGCGAATTGTACCTGTCGATGGGTTAACCCCAGAAGCGGCAAATTATCCCTATCAACGAGAACTTTACTACGTCTACAAACAGCCTGCAACGCCGCAGGTGCAAGCCTTTCTGGGTTATGTTGGTTCACCCCAAGGACAAGGTGCGATCGCGGCGACTAACCAGTAAGTTGTTGTGCTATGTTCTCCTATAGGAATTTCACGAGCTTTTGCTAATCCTTTCGATCAGACTATCAGGAAGTCCTAACTCAACGCTCATAGCGGAGAAAAAACTGAGATTCTCTGGGTGATTCACTAAATAATCAAAGAACTAATCTTGGTTATTTTTATATACCTGTTGCACAAATCGGATGCGCTCGATATGCTTACGTCTATCTTCGTACAGTTCAGGTCTATTCCACCCAAGATACTTAATCAGATTTTCAGCTTCTTTGTCATTTGGATCGACCGCAATAAATTGCCCATTTTCATACTTTATCCGTTGATTTAGATCCGCAGAATATGGCTTTAGGATAGGTTCAAACGGCTCGATATTACGGGGTTTGTGCTGATTGATCCAATGCAGCACAGTATACCAATTCCAGTAACTATCATTCTCTGTGCTTTTCAACCGAGCATCAAAATGTTCCACATCAACAGCATCTGTACTTTGGATATAGCGTTCGGAGTAGGCACAAAATCCCATCTGTTCGTTTAGCAGTTCTTGCCTTATCTTAGTTCTATCACTTTGATTTGAATACTGCCACTGATTAGAAATTATCTTTGACTGCGCTGACTTTCTCAGATATCTCATTTGGATGGATCAAAGTTATAGGCGTTTCCGATTTCTAGATATTCAGCAATCAATTCCTGTTTGCGATTTATGTCGCTAGTTGAGTTAATTAATCGCTGTAGTTCCAGAAATCGTTCCCATTTTTGTAGTCCTTGTTTTCCGTAGATGCTGCGTACATGAAAATCTTTAATTAACAAATCATTGGGGTCATCTCCAATCGGAGTAACGCCCGATGTCGCCGTGACAAACCCTTGCTCATCAAAATCCAGGTGGATTCGCTCATAAGGTTCAAACTGAGCGGCGATAATTGGATTATGGGTAGCGACAAAGAACTGTGTGTTTTGGATAATTGAGAGATATTGCTCAATTAGGTCATAAAGCAGATCCGGATATAAACTATTTTCAGGTTCATCAACCAATAGAAAACCTCGCTCTATCTGACGTTGGAAGTACAATGTTTTAATATGCCCTAACTTGAATATATAGCTACGAATCCCACTACTGAGGCTGTTGTACGGTAAGGCTTGACTTGTACTCTTAACTTTCACATACGCCTGAAGATTTTCGTTGAGTTGTACAGGAATTCCTGCTTCTTCAATATCGAATTTTAGTCCTGGCTTGTCTAGTATTCGATTCCATAAGTTTCCAATTTCTTGGAGAATCTCTGGATGATTTTGGTTAAATTCCGCCTCAACCTCTTCAATCGTTTTCTTTTTATTTTCAGGTTTCTTTAAGTGATCTAGGTAATCACTCTCCCGTTTTTTGACCAGATAAATTAATAGTTTCCAAAACTCTCCGGCAGTTTCCATAGATATAAAGTGATAAACTGGAAAATTTTGGAATAGCGTTAAAGCTTCGTTAAGTGTTGTTACAGGTAAATCTCCTTGCTGTAAAAGCAATGACCGATCGGCTGGTACATGAATAATTAAATCTCTCTTGCTGGTAAACGAGGGAATGGGCGGGCTGGAAATGTAGTGTTGTATGCAGAAGTTAGGTGGTACGGTTTTTTGGGTTGGATCAGTGACAAACCGATGCCATTCGTCAGTCTGTTCGACATCAGCATTATAGTAGACTATTGGAGTAAGCTGTCATGCATTTAAATTGGGTATTAGTAGCGAGCAAGATGCTCGCACTACAAGGATTACGCCATTATTGATATTAAGGTTTAAATGCCGAACAGCTTATCAAACCAACCAGGACTGCTATAGGGAGAATGTAAAGCAAAAAAATCTCCAGACGAGGCAGAAAATTTTACAGCGAAGAATGGCATGTTTTTCAGTGGTTGTAGCTGATTTTCATGACCATTAAACTTATTTAATGTGTTGATTGTTTTATCCAGAATCGTTGTTTTTCCCGTTCCATTCGTACCAATAAAGCATATTTTATCTGGTGGTTTACCTGTCTTGGGGTTTACCAAATCCAACTGGAAATTATTGAACTGTTGAAAGCCCTTGATAATTATTTTACTTATTTTCATGGACTGGTTCTCAGGTTTAGGTTTGCAGGAATGTATAAAATTTGTCGTCAAGCTTGTAGTGCGTTAAGCGAAGCCATGCCGCAGGCTTTGCATCTTGCTCGCTACTAATACCCAATTTAAATGCATGACAGCTTAGTAAGGGATATCGGCTTTTATGGCGCTAAAGCGCAACTACGAGCGCAACTACGAACTTTAGGCTAACAACTCATCGACGGCTATGCTAAACCCGGTTAGAACAATCTGCGTACTCACCACATCACCGGAACGAAATGCTAATGTCTGATTCTGAGTGATCACCAAAATCCAACGAGTCTCAGGAAACACTAACCAAACTTCTTGACAACCTGACTCTAAATACTCCGTCGCCTTGGCAAATAAGTCCTCGGCTGTATCTGTGGGTGAGGCAATTTCGGCAATCAGAGGGGGGCTTTGGGGTAATACAGCCACATCACCATACTGATCGAGCAACTGGGATGTCAAATAAGATACATTTGGACGACGCCCCTGGCGCAATGTGCGACAAGGAAGTTCGACGAAAGGTTCACCGCCTTGTCCCGACTCGCTGATGTAATTTCCCCAGTAACGATCTAATCTCGATTGAATTCGACTATGTTTTATCGTCATTCCCGTTGTCTCAATCAATTGTCCATCCACCCACTCTGTATGATCGGGAGGATTAGCCATAAAGTCATCTAGAGAAAAATTATCAGTTAAATTTGCTGCTATAACCATTACTATATCCTCAACTATCTAGGTTTGATATGATAACAAATAACCGATTAGCTTGATTTTGAACTATCGTTATTAAAATCAACAGATTGCATGGGTAAGCAAATTAAATTATCCCCGTAGGTGCTAATCAATCCCTTTTTGCGTAATTTTCCCATTAAGCGAGTCACGGTGACACGAGTTGCACCAATCGCACTACCAATTTGCCCGTGAGTTAAAGGAAATGGCAAACAGTAGCCATCGGGTGTCGGTTCGCCAAATTCTTCAATGATTAGAGTAAGTAATCCGAAAAGGCGATCAATAGTTTTGCGTTGTCCTAATGTGCTTAACCATAGGAGTTTACGCTGATGTTGATAGTGGAACGCATTAAAAACCTCACGCCGGAAGTGGGGCCAATTGTCTAGCTCATGCCAATACATCCAGAGAACTGAGGTTTGGTCAATATGGGAGTAGGCGGACAGAGTAAAGGGCGATTGAACGACAATTTCAAACGGCTGACCTGCACTGACAAATCCTAAAAAGGCTTCTTCTAGAATTGGGGGTAATGATCCGTCTGTTGAGTCATGGGAGCTCAGTTGAGTGGTACCCATTAGGCGTACTGTGCCTCGCTGCACGAGATACAGCAACCCTGAACGAGTGGGAATTCGCTCATCTTTGTTAAACGTTCGATCGCGGTAGTGTTCCTGCGCCCAATCCAGAATCCGTTGCCAGGTTAAGAATGGTCGGGATGGGTCTGAGGTTGAGGGTTGGAAATTCATAGATCGATTAGGATGGAGATCCCATTTTTCTCTCAGTGTACATGGAGTTTAAAGTAGCTAAAAATACATTTAACTACCGAGTTTTTACGGTAAAGTCGTTCAGTAAAAATGTGAGTATAAAATCTCAGTTTCAACGACAGCTTTGGCAGGCAATTGACAGAATCAATACCTTACCCATAGCGGCTCAGTTGACACCGAATACTGTACCTTTACACCGTACCTCTATTTCTAATTATGTATGCTATCGGTCAGCGATCGCACTTAAGTTATCTTCGGCTTGGCAACAGACTCCCTTAGACATCGCTCATCAGCTTACCGAAGCTTTGCTAACGCTTTCTCAAGAGTCTGCTGACACGATTGGTATCAATTTTACCGTTGAAGTATTGCCTCCAGGCTGGATTCTTTTCCGACTTGGCGATCGCGCTTTGGCTACTTACTTACAAGAGTGCTTTAAAATACCCTATTTTCCATCAGTGTCCCCAAATGACTTAAACGATAAATTTCACCCAAAAGGAGGAAGAGGGAACCGAGAAAAATCTCAACACAATCAGCCGGATTCTGATCAGCTTTTTCCCATTCAATATGTTCATGCTCGTTGCTGTTCGCTTTTACGTCTAGCTGACGAACAGGGATTGATTGAGATCACCGATACAGGAGGGGGGGAAGATGGGGGAGATGGGGGAGATGGGGGAGATGGGGGAGATGGGGGAGCTGGGGAAGCTGGGGGAGCTGGGGAAGCTGGGGGAGCTGGGGAAGCTGGGGGAGCTGGGGAAGCTGAGGGAGACAAGGAGGAATTGTTTTCAGTCACCACTCACCCATCCCCAATTACGATCATTTACCCAAATCCAATTCCTTGGCTCCAGGATGCAGGAGACTCCGATAGGGAGTCGGTAAGGCTACGTACAAACCATCCTGCTGAATGGGATTTGATTGTCCAGCTTTTTGATCTGTTAGACGTGATCAGTACTTCCGATTGTCAGCGTTGGGTTAAACAAGGATTGGCTGTCAGTGAGGCTTATGAGCAATTTTACAAATCCTGCCGAATTTGGGGAGAGGTGAAGATTCATGATTTGCCCTTGGCGCGGGCGAGATTGGGGTTAATCGGGGTTACACAGGTGGTGTTGCGATCGCTCCTGGAAAAATTGGGTGTATCTGCTCCTAGAGCGTTGTAGGTGCTGGGGAAGCTGGGGGAGATGAAGAATTGGGTATAGGTGAAAGGAAAGGTTTTTTTATTCTAGGAGCATAGAAAAACAACTTTTCTTACGAGGCGTGACATTTTCCACTTATTCCGGTATGATTCTGAATGTGTGAGGAGCGAACCAGCGAGGGAACCGAGACGAAACACGGACAGTCGTCGGTTCCCTTTCTGATCCAGCTAAACTTTACAAGATTAACGCTTCAATAGCTGTAGCTACGCCATCTTGTTCAACAGAGGGCGCTACCCATTGCGCGATCGCCTGAACTTCGAGAGGCGCATTGCCCATGGCGACGCCGAACCCGGCATAGTCCAGCATTTCAATATCGTTAAAGTTATCGCCAATTGCCATAACATTTTGGGCAGATAATCCCAGCAAGTTTTCGGCTAGGTAGCGCACGGCTTCTCCTTTGTTGACGAGGGGATTGGTTGCTTCAAAGAAGGTGGCGACGGATTTAGTCAGGTAAAGTTCGGCGGGGGTGTATTGCTGACGCAAGCGGCTAAATAATTGGTCGATAACCGTTGTATCTTGACAGAGGGCTAATACCTTGGTGGGTTCGTTGGTGAGTACCTGACGCAAGTCACCCACCGAGAGGGGTTGAATATCTGCCCGTTGAGCATAGCGCTGGGTTTCGGGGGTCATTTCCCGAACATACAATTGATCGTTGATATAGAAATGAACCGAAAGTTGCGATCGCAGCATGTCACTCTCAAAATAATCCAATAATTGTTCAGCCCTAGCACGGGAGACGGATAAATGGCGGTGAATTGTCTCTGTGGCGGGATCTTGAATCCATGCGCCTTGATACGCCAGAATCGGTAGGGTAGAACCAACCTGCCGATGGAAGCGTAAAGCAGAACAGTACATGCGTCCGGTTGCGATCGCGACTTGAATTCCCTTTGTTTGTACCCGACGAATGGCTTGCTTTACAGGTTCTGTAATCGTATTGGTTTCACCCGCGATCGTGCCATCAATATCCAGAACCAGTAATTGAATGTCCAGGCTATCTCGCTCTTGAGGTTCTAAGGATTGGGACATCTGTTTTATATCGATTATCTAGACAGGGCGATACCGGGGAAAACTCGGTAACTCAATTGATGACAATGACTTAATTTTTTTCGGGCGTCGTAGGGGATAAACCACAGGTGAGGGCCAATTGGGTTGGGGGAGAGTCACCTCATTCTCTTCATCCCATTCATCTTCAGTCTCTGATGTCTCTGCTGAGGAGAATCCGGATTCATCAACCGTTTCGGCTTCCCTTCCGGGTTCGAGCATCCAAGGGTTTGGCTCCTGAGTTAAATCGTATGCTACTTCTGATAATCCTGAAGCTTGCGCCAGGGAGTTCATTTCCGCCAGAAGTTGTCGCTCGGCTTCTAACTCCGCCGCCGTACTGCCTGAAATCGGAGTAACGGTTGAGTCAATTGGCGTTGTTGATGGGTGAGACTCTGTGGGTTCAGTAACGTCTTCGGTATCTGAAGCAGATGTCGCCAATAATGAATCAAGCTGGAGGGGACGATTCCAGAGGGGTTCAGTATCCGTTGAGGATTCGTCGGCGAGGAAATCCTGTTGAGTGGACCACGGTTGGATGGGTTGGGCTTTGGGGACAACACCGCCTACATCCCGTTTTGGACGGGTAGGTTGGGCTTCGCTTACCTGACGATTCGGCATTTCCAGGCATTTTTCCAGGGCGACTTTGAATTGTAAGGTTTGCTGTTGTTGTCGGTGTAAGCGGGTTTTCAGTTCTCGACAGGTATTAGCCGATTGCACTAATTGATGGGATTGTTCGTTATTCCGTTGCTGGGTGAGGGCGCATTCCCGTTCTAGTTGGGCGACTCGTTCTTGAGAGCTTTGTAGTTGCTCGGATAAGGTTTCAATCAGAATTTGCTGACGAGTTGCGGCTTGATGGGAGGATTCTAGGGTATGGAACAGACGAGTTAATTGCTCTTGCAGCGTGTTAAGTTCCTCGCCTTGGCGGACAATCAGACTATCCTGCTCTTGCGATCGCAGCATCTCGGCGTTTAAGGCGTCTTGTTTTTCATTCAGGGCGCCCTGAAGTTGAGCAATTTGTTCGAGCAAGCGGCGATTGCGCTGGCGCATTTTTTGAGCAAGGGCAAACCAATCCGCGTCTTTGTTGCGAGATTCTGCCAGGGTGGGAAGTGATTCAGGATCGCTAGGTTCTGCCTCAACGTTGAGTGGGGAGTCTAACTCGACGGTTTGGTCGATATCCACATCCGGCTGGGGTTTATCCTCATTCATGTCGGCTATCTGAAAGAGGTTGAGCAGCGTCTGAGATTCAGGATTCTCTGGCTCATCGGGAGTATGTTTAGCACTCTCATCGGTCCATTCACTGGACTCCGGGAGAGGCTCTTTATTAGGGGTGTCAGAATCACTCATTGCTCTTCATCCAGAGGGTCACAAATCAACCAAATTATCAATTATGGACTATGAATTTTAAGTTGTTATTGATATAAACCAGTATTTTGGATTTTAAGCTGGGGGATGGCTCAGAGCCAAGGTGAGTTAAGATTTCCTGGTTTTTGACTCCTTTCCAAAGTAAGACACAAAACTCGCCAGATTACAAATTGTGCTGGGAGAATTTAACAACCGCCTCACCAGAGTATGCAAAAGCATCGGAATAAATCCCCTCTACCCCTCTGCCTTCTGCTTTCTGCCCTCTGCCTTTGTTTTTTATGAATCCTTGACGAGGATGTCTACCAATAAATCTTGATGCATCAACGCCCGATCGACTAAGGATTGGATTTGATCGCGGCTAAGAGGATTACCATTGGCATAGTAATCGATCCAGGTATGCGCGATCGCGTTTGAGTCATCGGGTATGTCGGTTAACCTCCATCCCGGCAAGTCGAGTTCTGCCATTAGGGAATCAACCTTCGGGTCATAGCTTAAGGCAAAACAGCGACAGTCTTGGGCTGCTGCCATAATCAGACTGTGGTAGCGCATCCCAATTGCCATTTCTACTCCCCGAAACAATCCTTTTAATTGTTGGGGTTCATCGAGCTGGAAAATCTGATGGGTATCCGGAAGCTGGGAGGCAATGGATTGGGCGATGCTCAGATCTTGAGATGCCTGAAATGGCACAAGTAGTATACAGGTTTTGGTGGCTTCTTGAAAGGCGATCAGAGCTTGGGTAAGGTTGGCGAGACGCTCTTGGGTAAGATGGGGGTGCGATCGCAAGGTGACGGCGACTCTGGGTGCTTTTAAGTCCCATAATC
The DNA here is from genome assembly GCF_040217205.1 of Coleofasciculus sp. A1-SPW-01. Lineage (NCBI taxonomy): Bacteria > Bacillati > Cyanobacteriota > Cyanophyceae > Coleofasciculales > Coleofasciculaceae > Coleofasciculus > Coleofasciculus sp. A1-SPW-01. Next base: position 14,717 of record NZ_JAVJNP010000082.1, read on the forward strand.
CGGGGACTGGGGTTGAGTCTAATGCCCAGACTGGATCAGGAGCCACCCGAAACGGCACCTGCCAATCGGCTAGGAGGGCGGCTGAGGTGCGATCGCGGACACTGACGCCTGTACATCCCTGAAAACATTGTCGTGCCATCCAGCGCGTCAGAGGGCGCTGCAACGGACCAATTCCCTGCGCCCAGGCAATAGTTTTTAAGCCCCGCTGTTGAGCTAATCCCATTAAACCACTGTAGTAAACTGGACTCATGGCACTGGTGGCGTCTTGGATTAAACTGCCACCTCCCCAGATAAAACTATCGGCTTGGTTAAAGGCTTGCAAGACACGGAACGCCGAGGTGCGATCGCAGGTTTCTACCCCATAGCGTTTACGTGTTTGGTTCGGATTACCTGAAAGCACCAGTGGTGTTATCGATTTAGGCAGCATTTGCAGCAACGACGCCAGCAACGCCTCATCACCCCCATTGCCCTTGCCATAATATCCGCATACTATTGCCCGTTTCTGCCCCATGCCCTGATTAATGATCGGTGTTTGGTATCGTATCAGTTTAGGACAATCCGCGATCGCTGTGTCAAAGGCATAAGGCAGACGGTTCTCATAAAAATCCTTGTTGTGTGAGCATCTTGCTCACTACCTATACTCAATTTAAATGCATGACAGCTTATCGAGTTATCCATGAATCCTAACTTAATTCTGCCCGTCGGTACGCAAGTTGTCAGTCGTGTCGAGGTCAAAAATTCTGCCAATGAACCCTTATGTGTACGCGGTGCGGTTGGTGTTATCGTCAAATCGCCAACTGATAATTCCCATGCCTATCGTATCCGTTTACCGAACAACGTTGAAATCACCCTAAATCGACAGGAATTTAGTATCCGCAAGCATTTTCAAAACGAAGGATTACAGCAAGCCGCCGATAGCCTGAGTGATTACAATTTATACGAGTATGTCATCTATCGTTGTATTGTCGGGTCTAGGGCGTTTGGTTTAGATCAGGAAACCTCAGATATTGACCGTCGTGGGATTTACTTACCGCCTGCTGACGTTCACTGGTCACTTTACGGCATTCCCGAACAATTAGAAAATAAAGAAAACCAGGAATGTTATTGGGAACTCCAAAAGTTTTTAATCTTAGCGCTTAAAGCCAATCCCAATGTTTTAGAATGCTTGTATACTCCCTTAGTCGAGACAGCAACCCCCATCGCCAAAGACTTGCTAGACCAACGAGAAATGTTTCTGTCGCAATTAGTCTATCAAACCTATAACGGTTATGCAATGTCCCAATTCAAAAAAATGGAGCAAGATCTCCGCACCAAAGGAAAAATTCGCTTAAAACACGCCATGCATCTGATCCGGTTGTTATTATCAGGGATTACCATCCTCAAAGACGGCTTTGTTCCGGTTAAAGTCGAGGACTATCGACAACAATTGCTAGCGATTCGCCAGGGAGACATGGCTTGGGACGAGGTAAACGCTTGGCGATTATCCTTACATCATCAGTTTGATCAAGCCTTGAGAAACACCTCATTACCCGAACGCCCAGACTATGAAAAAGCCAACACATTCTTAATAAAAGCAAGGCGGAGCCGCTCATCGTTATGCTTGTAGTTGCACTTTAGCGCCCTAAACCTTTGCCACCCTTCCTATAAATAAAGAATGAAATATCAAAATATTTGCCAACACATCATAACCTTGTAGAGACGTAGCATGACGTCTCTACCCGTTAAATCCCTTATTCCATTCACCACCTGTTTTTGAAATCAAATTGATAAATCCTATGTGTGATACATTTGTGTCCTTACCCAACTCAACACTCAACGGCGATATTATATTCGGCAAAAATAGCGATCGCCCCCAGGGTGAACTTCAAGATGTTGTCGTCATTCCCGCCAGAAACGACAACTCAAACACAACAGTTGAATGCACCTATATTTCAATTCCCCAAGTCAACAAAACCCTAGCAGTGATCCTCTCCAAACCCCGATGGATGTGGGGTGCAGAAATGGGGGCAAATGAATGTGGCGTTGTAATTGGCAATGAAGCCGTTTGGACAGTTGAACCCTATAAAACCAAAGGGTTGCTGGGCATGGATTTAGTCCGCTTAGGATTAGAACGCGGCAAAACAGCGTTAGACGCGCTTCATGTAATCACATCGTTGCTAAACAAATATGGACAAGGCGGGAATTGTGCCGAAAACTTTGCCATGAATTATCATAACTCATTTATTCTGGCAGATGCCCAAGACGCCTGGGTATTAGAAACCGCTGGCGAGTATTGGGTAGCTGAACGAGTACAACAAGGAACTCGCTCAATTTCTAATAATCTCAGTATTCGCAATTCAGGTGATTTGCGCCATCCAGAGATAATTAATTATGCGGTGAATCGAGGATGGTGTGCGGGAGAGGAAGATTTTGATTTTGCCAGCATTTTTTCGGAAGGAGGATATTCAGAATCCCTATCCATTGATTCCAGAGAAGGGACAGTCAGACATTTATGTCAAGTTAATCAAGGCAAATTTTCCATTGAGACAGCACAATCAATTTTACGAGAACACAAGGGGAATATTTGTATGCACGGTGCGTTTGAAAGCGCCGGAAGTCAAGTTTCGTCTCTGTCGCCAGATGGCTGTAAACACTGGTTTATTGAGCAGCCATTTCCCTGTCAGCAAACTTATCAACAAAAGCGTTTTTTAGTCGATTCAGTATCAGTACATTAAGATTAGGCAGAATAAGTAAAAGTTATCCGAGTTCCCTCCCCTTGGCAAGGAGAGGGTTAGGAAGGGGTCAAATCAAGGTATTGCCGAGTTTTGAGCTTAAGTTGATACATAATAAGGCTGTGCGCCCCTACGAAGGTTTCCGATTAATCCGATTTAACCCAATCGGTAGAGATATTTTTCAAAAATAAGGCAAGTCATGATTGAAAGACAAAATCGCTTACTTCCCGCTGTTGGCAAACAGCCGTATCCGCTATTATTTGTCACCATTAGCGGGGCGCATTTATACGGATTTCCCTCACCCGATTCGGATTACGATTTGCGCGGTAGCCACATTTTACCAATACAAGACGTCGTTGGACTAGAAACCGGACGTGAGACAATTGAAGTTGCCGAAATTCGAGATAAATTAGAACTAGATTTAGTCACTCACGACATCAAAAAGTTTTTTTCTCTGCTTCTAAAAAAGAATGGATATGTCTTAGAGCAATTGTACTCTCCGCTGATTGTTCATACAACTCCAGAACATCAAGAATTAAAAGCGATCGCGAAAGGGTGCATCACCCGTCACCACAGCCATCATTACTTGGGGTTTGCCCGAACTCAATGGCGACTGTTTGGCAAAGAATGTCCGCGCCGAATTAAGCCCTTGCTTTATGTCTATCGGGTTTTACTCACGGGTATTCATTTAATGAAAACTGGTGAAGTGGAAGCCAATTTGCTCAAGTTGAATGAAGAATTTAGATTATCCTATATTTCCGATTTAATTACCCAGAAATTAACCAGTGCGGAAAAATCTCCGATAGAAGAGGGAGATTTAGGATTTTATCGGGGAGAATACGAACGGCTGTATGAGGAATTAGAACAAGCCAGTCAGTCGAGTGAACTACCTGCCACACCCTCGGCAAAAGAGGCGTTAAATGACCTGCTAATTCGGTTACGCTTGAATGGGGAAGATGGGGCAAATAAATGACATCGTGTCTTGCTACGCAAGGATTATATAAATCCCCAAAAATCAATTTTAACAAAAAGTAATTTTTGTTGGTAGTGCGAGCATCTTGCTCGCTACCCATTCCCAATTTAAATGTATAACAGCTTATGTCTGTATAACGATGTTCAAGGAAAAATCAAGCCAAATCATAGCAAGTCTCATTCAGATTTGGCGATCGCAAGCTAATAAGCCTCTGTTCTGGAAGCTTGCTATTATCCCGATTTTAGGGGTAATCCTAACAGTTGCGGGGCTTTGGGTATTTCTAGAAATTGCGGATGAGGTGTTAGAAAAGCAAACTCAGGCAATTGACACAACCCTAATATTGCTGGTTAAACAATTTCATTCGCCGCTGCTAGATTGGGTAATGCGGGGGGCTTCGATTATTGGCGGAACCGTGGTTGTTACTCTAATTTGTCTAATTTTAGGGGCAATATTTTGGGCGCGACAACAGCGCGTTTATTTTACCGCTTTAGCGATTACTGCTATTGGCGGAACCGGATTAAACCTGTTAATTAAACAGTTATTTGACCGTCAACGCCCTCAACTCTGGGAAATGACTAGGAGTGAACCCAATACCTCCAGTTTCCCTAGTGGTCATGCCATGTTATCACTGGTTATCTATGGTTTTATTGCCTATTTACTAGCCCGTCACTTTCGCCGTTGGCGGTGGTGGATTGTTAGCCTAATTATTGGCTTGATTGCTTTAATTGGCTTCAGTCGGGTTTATCTGGGTATTCATTGGCCCACAGATATTGTAGCCGGACAAGCGGCAGGATTAACCTGGCTGATGGCTTGTTTGTTAAATCTTGAGATTTACCGACGCTATCATCAATACCGTAATAACTCACCACAGTCACTCTCATCCTAATTTAAGGACAATAATACGCTCAATAATTTTATATCACCGAAATCCTTGATATACCGTAGGGTAGGCATTGCCCACCAGCCAAAATTTCAGTCCCCTTCAATTTAAGGGTTATGGAGTTGTCGCAGCAATAAAGCAAAACCACTATGGAAGCGGTTATCTTAATCGGAATTCAGGCGTCAGGGAAATCATCATTTTGCCGCGATCGCTTTTATAATACTCATATCCGGATTAACTTGGATATGCTCAAAACTCGGCATCGGGAAGCGATTCTGGTTCAAGCATGTCTCGATGCTCAACAGCGGTTTGTTGTGGATAACACGAATCCGACTCCGGCAGATAGAGCGCGTTATATCCTACCTGCGAAGGAAAATAGATTTCGGGTTGTGGGGTATTATTTTCAATCGGTTGTAGAGGATTGTAAGCGACGGAATGCTCAACGCCAAGGCAAACAGGTGATTCCTGTACCGGGGATTTTAGCAACTCATAAAAAGCTGGTTTTACCGCGCTGGGATGAAGGGTTTGATGCGCTTTATTATGTGAAAATGGGGGCAAATTATTCGTTTATCGTCAAAGAGTGGAATCAATACAGCAAGGGATAGCAATAGTCAACTTGTGTTACAGCAGATTTGGACGTTCGGTCAAAATTATTATATGCCGTGAAAAGTCAGATATATTAACCCAACTTAACCATACTACTAAATTACAGTTCCTCGCTTGGTGGGCAAGAGCAGCGAACTATAACATCAGCATTTCAATGTTTATAGTCTTGCCCACCCTACAATCCAACTAGATGGATAACCGATTACTATTTCCGCCGCCAGCATCCGACATTCCGACGACGCAAGTGGTTTCTCGGTCGAGCGATTCATGGTTCTAGCGTTAAGGACATTGGTTGGTTTAACCCCGACGGTGGCGACATGACCGAGGATCAATGGATGGCGGGGTATACCAAGGCGATCGGTATTTTCTTAAATGGTGAAGAAATTGCCACGCCAGGAGAGGAGGGGGAACGAGTCATGGATGAGAGTTTCTTCATCTGCTTCAATGCTCACTATGAGATGATTGAATTTACGCTCCCTCCAGGATTGCAAGCCAGAGAATGGGTGGTGGTGATTGACACCGACAAGCCTCGCTTTGTCGA
>NZ_JAVJNP010000085.1:0-42439 GCF_040217205.1 Coleofasciculus sp. A1-SPW-01
TAACCCCTTCTCCCGACCCCCCTCGTTCCCCCCTACCCCCCTCGTTCCCCCCTACAAGAGGGGGGAGGACAGAGGATGCTTCGCTTTTTTGGCAGGGGGGATGACAGAGGATACTTCGTTTTTGTTGCACGGGAGAAGGGGGATCGGATGCTCTTGCTCCCCTCTCCCCGGCGTGGGAGAGGGGCTGGGGGTGAGGGGTTTAGCTTAAGTTGACACCAATGGATATTATCGTGCCCCTACCCTATTATCTGGTATTGGTGCATCAATTCTGTTTCCGAAGCATCTGTTGGGTTGAGCGAAGCCGAAACCCAACCTACCTTAACGACTATAATTAATATAAATTCTAATAAACCAGACAGCCAAGCATTATTTAATATGCAAATTAGCCTTGAAATACCGGATGATATTGGTAGTCGTTTGACAGCAAAATGGCACAATTTGCCCCAGCGCTCATTAGAAATTATGGCGGCTCAAGCTTATAAATCGGGTATCCTTACCGCAGGTGAAGTCCGACGAATGCTTAATTTACCTTCTCGTTTAGCCGTTGATGAATTTCTGAAACGAGAAGGAGCGTATCTACACTATACTGAGGCAGACCTAGAACAGGATCTTCAAGCCGTAGCCAAGGTTATCCAAACGAATGACCATTGTTTGTGATACGTCTCCACTTTGCTATTTGATTTTAATCGACCAAATCGATGTCCTGCCTCAACTTTTTTGTCCTCCCGCCACGCTAGCGTAATGCACCTTTCTATTTGTAGGGTGTGTTAGCGAAGCGTAACGCACCTTTCTATTTGTATACACATCTATTCGGACTTTCCTTTCCTGTTGTTCTAGACGTTCCGGCGGAACGTCTCTACTATGTGTCCTAACCGCTATTGTTCGGGTAACGTTTGTCGCCTTGAGACTCCACCACCACGCTTAGAGCGTCCCCTCACCACGCTCAGAGCGTCTCCCACCACGCTCAGAGCGTCCCCTCACCACGCTCAGAGCGTCCCCTCACCACGCTAGGAGCGTCTCCCACCACGCTAGGAGCGTCCTCCCACCACGCTAGGAGCGTCTCCCACCACGCTAGGAGCGTCCTCCCACCACGCTAGGAGCGTCTCCCGCCACGCTCAGAGCGTCCTCCCACCACGCTCGGAGCGTCTCCCACCACGCTCAGAGCGTCCTCCCACCACGCTCAGAGCGTCACTCATCACTCTCAGGGCTTGATTCATCCTGTGAGGAACCCCCATTCCCTTTGGTTTTCACGCCTTTAAAGCGTTCCTTTAACTGCTCCGCCACGCTTTTTAAGCCCGGTGTGGTTTTCGATGCCATTTTCACGTAGTCATACACGGTTAAGCTGCTTTTCATCGCTTCACTTCCCACCGCTATCAGGGTATCATCCACCTTTTCTGACAGTTGCTGGAGTCGGATGAGTAACTCGGAAAGACGCAACGCCAGTTGATAGTCGCGCTCGAATTCCTCCGTGTTGAAATTGGCGGGGAGAATGCCAGAGTTCGTTTGGGCGGCGTTGAGGCTATTGTTGACAAAGGCTAAACTTTTATCGCCCATTTTATACAGATCATGGCGTTCTTTGGGGCTGAGGTTGATCAGAAAGGGTAGCTTCTGTTCGATGGTTTGTAAGGCGGTGTTGATTTCTTCGATATCGGTGTCGGAGAGGCTGGCACTAATATTGTGATAGGACATGGTACTGTCTCCTGATGTGAAGATTGCCGTTGCCCTGGCTATTGTTGAAGAGGGCAAGGATTCTTTTATTTTAGTAGGTTTTATTGGATCTGGTTCCCCTTCCGTCCCCCTTTTAGATCCCCCTCCCGTCCCTAAGACTCGAACTGAGAAATAATCACATCTCTATCCGGGAAATGGGCAACCAGTTGGAGCGTTCCACCCAGAGCCTTAATATAGCGGTATAGAGTAGAAATTTGAATGTCCTCTTGATTTTCCAGTTTAGACAAAGCAGACTGAATAACACCAAGTTCCTCGGTCATATCTTGTTGGGTAACACCGAGAGATTGACGTAACTCGGCTAGAGTCAGAGACAACGACGCCAGTTGAGCGCGAGTTTGACTCTCGGCTAGTTGTTCAGGCGTCATTTGTTTTCTTAACTCACTGATTGGCTTTCGTTTCATATCAAACCCTCATCCGATAATTCCTGCAAAAGTTCGTCGTAGAGTAAATCGGCTTTGGGGATATTCTCGTCATACCACCGATCATTTCCCCCTTTATTACCCCCTAAAAGTAGTACAGCAACCCGACGCGGATCAAAAGCATAAAGTATGCGGTAGGGTTCCCCTTTGTGCTGTACACGTAGTTCTCTCATTTGGGAATGACGAGACAGTTTCACCTTTGAAGTGTAAGGAAACGGGAGATTTGGTCCCCTTTCTTCAAGTAATCTAACAGCAACATCAATAGAAATTTGCGTTGCTTCGTCGAGTGTTATCCACCATTCCTCAAATTCATCGGTATACTCAACCTCCCACACCATGCCCACCGAACCTGTTGGTAAACCTATTCCCTATCGTTGATATTGTATCATCGCGGCAGAGTGGCAAGACAAAAGGTGTGGAATGATCGCGTCTAGGCAGAATTCCCTACAATTCACGGTGGAAAACAGGTAGGGGCGCACCGACGTGCATCCGTGTCAACTTAAGCTCAACCCCTCTCCCCCAGCCCCTCTCCCACTCAGGGGAGAGGGGAGCAAGAGAGTCCGGTTCCCCTTCTCCCGTGCAACAAAAGCGAAGCATCATCTGTCCTCCCCCCTGCAAAAAAAGCGAAGCATCCTCTGTCCTCCCCCCTCTTGTTGGGGGGAATGAGGGGGGTAGGGGGGAACGAGGGGGGTCGGGAGAAGGGGTTAGGGGATGAGGGGGAAATGTTGAGGAGTAGATCGACACGGTTTAAAACCTTGCCAGCATTGGTTTTCTACCTTAAGTTGACACGGATGCTATATGCCGTACCCCTACGACACCCAGGGATAATTGATAGGGTAGGGGCACGATACTATCGTGCCCGTCTCAATCTGGGAGGCGTTCTAAGATTTCTCGCGCTACACCAGCCCAATAGTCATCCTGATACTCTAGATATATCTCTAAAGCTGTCTGTAAATTCACCCTCGCTTCAGCGTAGTTTTCCTGGGCTTCTGCCAGTAATCCTAAACAATGATAGGTTTTAGCTTGATTGTAGCGATCGCTAAATTCAATGTAAATATCCAGAGCCTGCTGATAGTATTGCCTTGCCTGCTCATACTCCCCTAACTCTCCAGCAACATTTCCTAACTGGTGATAGGTGCTAGCTTGAGAGAAGCGATCGCGAAATTCAATAAAAATATCCAGAGCCTGCTGATAGTATAGCCTTGCCTGCTCATACTCCCGTAACTCTTGGGCAACCATTCCTAACCCGTGATAGGTGCCAGCTTGAGAGAAGCGATCGCTAAATTCAATGTAAATATCCAGAGCCTGCTGATAGTATTGCCTTGCATGCTCATACTCCCGTAACTAGTAGGCAACAGTTCCTAACTGGTGATAGGTGCTAGCTTGAGAGAAGAGATCGCGAAATTCAATAAACATATCCAGAGCCTGCTGATAGTATAGCCTTGCCTGCTCATACTCCCGTAACTCTTCGGCAACCCTTCCTAACTGGTGATAGGTGCTAGCTTGCTCGTAGCGATCGCGAAATTCAATGTTAATATCCAGAGCTTGCTGATAGTATCGCTTTGCCTGCTCATACTCCCGTAACTCTTGGGCAACTGCTCCTAAATTGTGATAGGTGCTAGCCAGTGCATTCTGTTTCTGTCTCTCCTCTACCCCGGTAAGCTGTTGGGTAAGTTCCAGCACCTGCTGATAAGCAGCTTGGGCTTGAGTATAATTCTGGGTTTCTAGATAACAATAGGCTAACCGATCCTGTGCCATGACAATTTCCAGCCCAATTTCACCTCTGTGTAATGATGCCGGATATACTGCTTGTGCCTGACAGACGAATTCTGAGAGTTGGAGATTACGCTGGATATCATTAATCTTCACAAAGTATTCATCCAAACAGAAAAAGATATCCACCGTTTCCTGTTTCTCTAAACAGAGTTGTAGGGCATTATAGAGATTTTCATACTCCAGTTGACAGAAGAAAATCCCCTGTTGTCGTTCTTGCGCCTGCTGCGATTTCATCAACTGCTGATAAACACCCGCCAACGTCAAATAGTGACGTTTAAACCCCTCCCGCAACGCTTCCCGCATCGCTGTATCCTGTTGATTCAGCTTCATCCGCAAGAAATAAGGAAAAACCGGCTGAATCCGCAACAGACTCTCATTAGCCCCCCTTTCAAAGGGGGGTTGGGGGGATTCAGAGGGGCTGGGGGAGAGGTTCGACAACAACCCCCAATTAATCGCCTCTTGAATCGCCGCCTCAAACTCTTCAAACGGATAATCCTGAAACGGGGCTAACTGCTGCAACTCATTCACATAATTCCCAATCCCACCCCTAAAAATAAACCCACTAAACGGCGCTAAACACAACAACAATTGCTGCGCCGCCGCCGACAAATTCCGATGGGAATAGTCCACACATTGAACAATACTCTCCGTCTTATCCTCACTCCCCGAATCCAACGCAATATCCGCCTTCTCCAACCCCGCGACAATCTCCGCCGGGGATTGCTGCTTCAGATTCGCCAACACTACCTCCATCGCCAAAGGATACCCCGCCAAGAGTTTCATTAATCGGATAAACGCCTCATCTTCCCGTATCTTCGGAATCGCCTTTGCGGGTAAATACCGTTCTAATATCTTTTGCGCCAACTCTGAACGCGCCTGAACATCTAATCCCTGTAACCGATACACATTATCGCCAAACGTCCCCTGTAACCACTCCTCACCACTGCGGGAACCCAACACCACCCGCGTCTTCCCACCGACTAATCGGCTGAGAAAGTCCTGGATTTCTTGTCGCTTAGTCTTGGATAACGTATGTTTAATCGCCAACCGTTTCCCCGTCACCGATTCCAAGTTATCCAAAATCAGGATATGATTCTCCGTTTTCAGTTTATCTGCCAATTTCTGCACCTGCGCCGCCTGATTCATCGCCTGAAATCGGCTGAACTCGAACCTCTCATAAACCTGCTTCCCTATCTCCCGCAGGATTTGCTTTAAAGTCCAGGCTTTTGTGTCATAGCCAAAATAAAAGATGGCTTCAGCAAAATGAGTCGTTTGCCACCATTCCCGTAAATAATTCAGTAGCGTCGTTTTCCCGGTTCCCCCCATCCCCCGCAACAGTAAAATAGGATGGCGCAGCAACGCCTTTTCTATCTTGAGAATCTCCAAATCCCGCCCAACAAAGCCATAGGTAGGTGGAGTAAACTGATACTGCTGCTGACGCGCCGCATAATAATCTTCTTCTTCCTGGGGCGTAAATTCCCGTAAATTCAGATTAACGGGTTGATTGGTATAAACCACAGGTAAAAGCCAGTCTTCTAAGTCGATGCTTTGGTTATAATAGGCTTTACGTTGTTTATTATTGTAGAGTTCGCGGCGTCCCAGGCGTAGGGCTTCCCGAATCGTCTTTTGGGCAAAGACTTGCTGATAGACAGTTTCCATTAATAAGGATGCAGCCGTTTCCGTTACCGAATAGCCCATCGCCACCACCATCTGCATCCCCGCCGCCATCAGGCGACTGCCTAAACTGGTTTCACGGGCGTTTTCTCCCCGGAGGGCTGGGGCGTTTTCTCCCCCCTTTTGAAGAGAGGCTGGGGCGTTTTCTCCCCCTTTTTGAAGAGAGGCTGGGGCGTTTTCTCCCCCTTTTTGAAGAGAGGCTGGGGCGTTTTCTCCCCCCTTTTGAAGGGGGGCTGGGGGGGATCTCAACTCACCATCCTGTTCCCCCTTATTTTCGGCAAACTCTGGCGACGCATTGGTTTGATCCCCCCCTGTCCCCCCCTTAACAAGGGGGGGAATTTGTTTCCCCAATTGACAAGCATTTAAAATACAAACCGGAATCCCCTTTCCGGTCAACAAATCCGCCAACTCCGACGCCTCCACCGGATCAGCCTTTCCCTGAGTTTCCCCCTCCAAAAACAGAAACGCCTTCACCCCTTCATACGGATCAATATCCTCTCGCCCCCACCGCGCTTGAAACGTGTACCGCTTCTTTTCTATCCCCTGCTGCACTTGCTCATAACTCATCAACGAGCCATGGGCGTCAAAATGAATAATATGATAATATCCCGCCCCTTTCTCCTCTAACTGTTTCGATAACGCTTGATAAGTAGCCGGACGCAATAACTCCACATTCACCCGTAACTTTGCCGTCTCAATCGCTTCAATTAACGGACGGGAAATGGTACGATATCCGACATCCCTTTCTTCATCGGGTCGTGCGGTTACCAAGAGTAAATTAATCACCGGAAACGGTGGCATACTTGCCCCAATCGGCACCGATTTAGTATGCTTCCTTAGCATCAGACAATCCACCGCCAGGGGACGCGGTAAATCCGGATCACGCAGCGCTTCCCAATGCAGCGCTTGAAACTCTGGCGTCTGGCTTTCAATCTCAATTTGTAGCTGACTTAAATTCCCCCGGATCTGCCGATACTCGCTATAGGCATCAATATTAGTTCTAAATACCTGCTCAAATAATTGTTCCCCGTAACCCTTAACCGATTCCTTCGCCTGTTCCGCCTTCACTGTTCCCAATTGAGGAAACACCAACCATTCCTCAAAATACCATTCCAGAATCTGTTCTTGTTTCGGGGTGAAAGGATCAGTAATCGCGATCGGATAATTGACCCGCCCATCAAAACTGAGAGTCGCCGTAAATCCGCTATCAGTTGAGTCCTGTTCACGAATGGTAATGGTTGTCATCCGTCATTCGTCTTATGTCTTATGTCAGGTATGGTAGCCCAAAAAATAGAGGCATAGCAATGTCGTGCCCCAACTCTCCTCTCACGCCATCGTCAACGACACCAAATCATCTGCCATTTCAAAATTGGCGGTGACATTCTGCACATCATCCAACTCATCTAGGGCATCCATTAATTTTAGGAGCGATCGCGCCACATCCGGATCAGTAATTTCGACACTATTCCCCGGTATCCAACGTAACTCAGCATCGCACACGCTGAAGCCTTGATCCTGTAAGGTTTGATTCAGGTGTTCTAGATTGGTTACCTCGGTGACAACTTCCACCCCCGGTTCCTCGTCGTCTTCAATCCACTCATAAGTTTCCGCCCCCCCAGCCAGTGATGCTTCCAATAGCCGATCCTCGGACACCTCACCCGCTACCGTCACCACCCCTTTTTGTTCAAACATCCAACTAACGCAACCCGTTTCCCCCAGATTCCCGCCATTCTTAGTAAACGCCGATCGCAAATCTGCCGCCGTGCGGTTACGATTATCGGTAAGGGCTTCAATCAGAATCGCCACACCTCCAGGACCATAGCCCTCATAACGAATCTCTTCCAGGTTGTCGCTACCACTATCAAACTGACCTGACCCTTTCGCGATCGCCCGGTCAATATTATCATTGGGAATACCCGCCGCCTTCGCCTTCTCAATCGCGGTGCGTAACCGGAAATTCCCATTCGGGTCAGGAACGCCACTACGGGCAGCTACAATGATCTCCCGTGAGAGTTTGGCAAAGGTTTTCCCCTTCGCTGCGTCCACTCTCGCCTTCTGGCGCTTAATATTTGCCCACTTACTGTGTCCTGCCATAACTGAAACCAAAATCAGTCAAATCCCGCTTCCCTAGGGTAGCTTGGTCATTTGTTATTTGTCATTTGTTAGGGAACAGGGAACAGGGAACAGGGAATAGGCAATAGGGAATAGGCAATAGGCAATAGGCAACACCTCGACTTCGCTCCCCCCAGCTTCCAGACGCGCCATGGCGCGTCTCTACATTGCTTCCCCAGCTTCCCGGATTAAACAGGAAGAAGAACGCGAACGGTGGTGTGTTGATTGGGTACGCTATCAATGGTTAAAGTTCCCCCCAACAGTTCGATTAACCGCTTACTGATACTCAATCCCAATCCTGTCCCTTGTTGGGCATACAGTTTACGTTCAAACTGCTGATATGCCCCCAACTTGGTAATTTGTTCCTGACTCATCCCCCGTCCGCGATCGCTAACTGATAAGGCGTAGAATGATTGATTGGGAACCGTCCTCCCCGTTACCGAAACCGGAGTGCCAGGGGTCGAATATTTTAACGCATTATCCACTAATTCTTCGACAATTTTCTCCATCCGAGTTTTGGCAATTTGTAGACTGGAATCATGTACATCAAGCTTGACATCAGCCTCTCGATTTCTGCGTTTCGCCTGTTGCCAAACCATGGTTTCAATCATTGAGGCGGCGGAACTGGTTCGAGAACTGCGTAAGGCTTGAATCCGATTCGCATCCGTTACGGTGAGTTCCAGTTCGGCGTAGAGTAAAAAGTTTTGAATCAGTCGATGTAATCGTTCACCTGATTTACGGATACTTTCCGACATTTCCTTAATTTCATTCCGTTCCAGGGTATCCGCTTCCTCCACTAATAACTGGGAAAATCCCAGGATATTCGTTAGCGGCGATCGCATTTCGTGAGGGAGAGACAGACTGATACTGGTGCGTAACTGGTCGAGTTTTTGGGTTTGTTGTTCCTCAATTATCGCTTGTTTTTGTAACCGGGAGGCAATGGCATTCAGTAATTCATCGACACTAAAGGGCTTGGTAATATAATCATCTGCCCCTAGTTCCATCCCTTGACGCAAATCCGTTTTATCGGTGCGGGCGGTGAGAAACATAAATGGAATGGTGGCGGTTACAGGATTTTTCCGTAATGTATTTAAGACGCCAAACCCATCTAATTTGGGCATCATCACATCACATAAAATTAAATCCGGTTGATACTGCGGTACTAAATCCAATCCCGCACAACCATCGCCAGCGCCGCAGACTTCAAAATCCTCAGCTTCCAGCAATTCCATGAGATTTTCCCGGACGGTTTCTTCGTCTTCGATAATTAGAATTTTTTTCATGGTTGTTATCAACATTTTTTGCATAAATTAAAACAGATTTACTACGCGGGAACTGAAGGGTTACATCTGATAGTTTGCACCTCTGTCGGTAAGCCCCGACACCCGCCAAGAACTCAAGTTCTTGGCTCATAGCTTAAGTCCATTAAAATGGACTCAGACTAGATATGCAGTCGTCTTTAGACGACTTTCGCTTTAAGACTTGGGTTTTAACCCAAGGCTTGCTATTTTATCCCCACTAAAGCTTTTCCGCTGAATAATAAAGATTCAAATTCCTTAGCGGGCAAAGGCTTACTAAACAGATACCCTTGCATTTTATGACAGTGATGCTGCACCACAAAGGAAAGTTCCGCATCCGTTTCCACCCCTTCCGCCACTAATTTTAAATCCAGCGTATTTGCCATTTCAATAATCGCTTGGGTAATTGCCGCCTGACTCGGATTATCCTGAATATTGCGAATAAAACAGCGGTCAATTTTCAAGGTATCAAAGGGAAATTGCTGTAAATAGCTTAAAGACGAATACCCTGTGCCAAAATCATCAATGGCAATCTCCACACCCAGCGCTTTTAATGCCTGTAAGCGGCGAATCGCTACATCGGTATTTTCCACCAGCATACTCTCCGTTAATTCTAATTCTAAATACTCCGGGCGCAATCCGGTTTCGGTGAAAATTTTGACTAACCGATGACGCAAGTCTAATTGTTGAAATTGACGCCCGGATAAATTGACGGCGATTTTTAAATGAGGATAACCCATTTTTTGCCAATCGCGCGTTTGCTGGCAAGCCGTTTTTAACACCCATTCCCCAATCGGCAGGATTAATCCCGTTTCTTCGGCTAAAGGAATAAATTTAATCGGAGAAACCAGTCCCCGTTCGGGATGTTCCCAGCGCAACAGGGCTTCCGCACCGATGATTTTACCTGTTTCCAAATTAAGTTGGGGTTGATAGTAAACCTGAAGTTCATCTCGTTCTAAGGCATAGCGTAAACTCGTTTTTAATGCCACCCGATCTGAGGTTCCTTTACTTAAGGCAATCGAGTAAAACTGATGGCAATTTCCTCCCTGTTGTTTTGCCTGAAACATGGCTTTATTTGCCTGATTCAGTAACTGTTCAATATCCCTGCCATCACGGGGATAGAGTGCCATGCCAATACTAGCGGTGACAAAGATTTCTTGGTCATCAATGGCAAAGGTTTGGGAAAATTGTTCTAAGAGAGTTTGGGCAACGAAAACGGCATCTTTTTTATGGGGGGTTGTGGGCAGAATAATCGCAAATTGACCGCTGCCTAATCGTGCTACATAATCCTCAGAGGTGACTCCGTTAACTAAACGTTGGGCTACTGCTTGTAATAAGCGATCGCCTACACTATGCCCTAAGTCGTCATTAATTTGATTAAATCGATCTAAACCGACACACATAACTGTCATTAATTGCTGGCTATGCGTCGATTTTATCTGTTTAAATTGCTCGCGTAAGGATAACTGATTAGGCAAATTGGTTAAGGAGTCATGATACATTAAATAATCGAGTTGATCCTTTGCTTGCTCAAGTTCACTACGATACTGCTGTTGCTTTTTAAACCGAGTCGCGATCGCGCCGAGTAATTCTGCCCGGGTAAAGGGTTTAGTCAGGTAATCATCTGCCCCTAATTCCATCCCTTGACGAAAGTCGGCTTTAGCCGCTTTAGCGGTCAAGAAAATAAAGGGTGTGGTGGCAAATGTTGTCTCCTGACGCAGTGTTTTTAACACACTATACCCATCCAATCCCGGCATCATCACATCACAAATAATTAAATCGGGTTTCTCGACTTTGGCTAAATCGATCCCTTTATAACCATTCGTTGCGCCAATTCCGGCTAATCCTTCGGCGTCCAAGAGTTCTAAGATATTTTCCCGGACGAGTTCTTCATCTTCAATGACTAGAATCTTTTTCATGACTTTATAATAGGTAAGGTAACGGTTACTGTAGTGCCAACCCCGATGATACTATTAATGTCGATATTACCCTGATGAATATCCACACATTTTTTAACGATGGTGAGTCCTAATCCGGTTCCCGGAATCGTGCCAACATTGGTTCCCCGATGGAATGCTTCAAATAATCGGTCTTGATCGTCTAGGGGAATCCCAATGCCGCGATCGCGAATTTCCAGGGTAATTTGTTCGCGATTTCCTTTGAGTTTAACTTCAATCGTTTCTTCGGAGGATGAATACTTAATCGCATTGCTTAACACATTCTCTAAAATTTGCTGGAGTAATTGCTTATCTAGATAGATTTCTTGGGCATCAAGGGTCGGTTCCCACTCATAACTGATGTTAATAACAGAGAGTTCGGGTTGATTAAGTTGCAGCTCTTTCACTAATGTGACACAAAATAATTCCAAATTAATAGGTTCTAGACTTAAGGCAAGTTTACCTGCATCTGTTTTGCCTAAAATTAATACATCATTTAATAATTTGGTCATATACTTAACCGAACCTTGAATTCGATGCAAATGCATCTGTTGTTTCTCATCTGACCATTTATGCCGATAATGTTCCAGTAACTCGGCTGACGAGTGAATCGTAGTTAAAGGGGTGCGAAACTCGTGAGACGTTACCGTAATAAAGCGGGATTTGAGGTCACTCAGTTCCTTTTCTTGCGCCAACGCATTGAGAATTTCTGCTTGCACTCGTTGGCGTTCCGTAATATCCTCCGCAATCCCCGCAATCCGGATAGTAATTCCTGCCTCATTCACCACCGGAAACGCCCGTACTCCCATCCAACGTACTGAACTATCGGGGCGAACAATTCGATATTCTTCCTGGAAATTTGCTTCCCCAAGGGACTGTTTGTGTAAGGCTTGGGTTACGCGATCGCGATCCTCCGGATGAATGGATTCTAACCAAGATGAAGGTTGTTCATATAAACTTTTAGTCGAACGTCCCCATACCTCCTGATACACTGGACTAATATAGATCATCTGGCTAAAATCAGGGGTAGTTAAAAAGAAGACTTCGCGAATATTTTCTGTCAGTTGTCGCAATTGTTCTTCACTGGTGCGAAGTTGTTCCTCTATCCGTTTTCTTTCGATAATTTCGGCTTGAAGAACATCATTCACTTTCCTTAACGCCGCCGTGCGTTCTTCCACACGCATTTCTAAGGCATCATTCACTTGTTCTAGGCTGAGTCGCATTTGCACCCGATCCGTGACATCTTGGACAATCACAGAAACTTCTTCAAACCCACTGGCAACAATTCGGGCTTCAAAATTGCGGGCTTTGCCATTCACCCAGAGTTGATATTCCACCCGTTGAATGGTTTTCGTTTCTAGCGCTTGTTCAATATGTTCCCAAATTAATCCCGCCACTTGTGTGGGCAGTATTTGATGTAAATGTTTACCGATAATATCGGTAGCCGGAATAGAAAGCGTTTCCGTTTTTGTGCCATAGCAATCTAAATAAATCCCCGCACTGTTAATCCGAAACAAAGCATCAGGGATAATTTCCAAAAGCGCGTTGTTTCGGGATTCCGCCCGATTTAAAGCGGCAATAACCTGCTGGTGCTTTTGCTGTTGAATGTGGTACTCTTGTTCTTGTTGAATGTGATAGAATACTATCGCCCATTGAGACGCGATCGCACAGACACAATCAATTTCTGCCTGACTCCATTGGCGTTGCGCTTGCGTCGCCATCAGGCTAATCGCCCCAAAATAGGATTGACGATGACAAAGGGGTAGAATTAACAGAGGTAAACCGGAAAGCCTCTGCCATTCTTGAATTGGCGCTGGGGGATGTTCATCCGCGATCGGAAAAATCAGTGGTTTTCCCTGAATTAGCCAAGTATAATATTTCCCATAAAACTCACAAATTAGCCGAGAGGATGAGTCATCTACAGTCCCCTGTCCTCGCAGTAGTTGATACGGGTTTTCTTGTATTTTTTTTCCCTTTACCTCTCCCTCAAAGGGTGTCGTAATCGGTTCAAAGTCTGATACTATAAACATCAGACAGGAGTCAACCTGTAGACCGTGACGTAGTTGATCCGCCGTCGTTTGTAGCCCATCTTGAGGAACACATTGTCCTTGCGTTACTTGGGCAATCTGCTGCATAATTGCCACTTGTAGGGTTAAGAGATGATTCTCCATTGTCCCCAGTTCATTAGCGTTAATTGATAGATGCTTGGATGAGATAGCCATAAGTCATGAATGGATGAAACATAAAAGGTTTGACATTGGCGAATCCTCGAATAAACGTTATCTGGTTAATTTCCACCTCTAAACCATCGGATTGAGTCAAAATTGTAGGGGCGGGTTTAGCCATTAAAACCACTTGTCACCAACACATGAACAACAAAACCCGCCCTTACCCCCTCACGCACCACTACCTATGGATCACTCCAATATGAGTCGCGATCGCATCCAGCAATTCTGCCAAGGTAAAGGGCTTAGTCAGATAGGCATTTGCGCCCAAATTCATCCCTTGCTTAATATCCGTTTTAGCGGCTTTAGCGGTGAGAAATAAGAACGGAATAGTAGCCGTCTTACCTTGAGAACGCAAGGCAGAAAGAACACCATAACCATCCATTTCTGGCATCAGTACATCGCACAAAATTAAATCCGGATCATGCTGTTGTGCCAGATGCAACCCCTTCTGTCCATTTTCTGCGATAATCGCATCAAACCCTTCTGCATCCAGCAGTTCCAGGATATTCTCGCGTACAGACTCCTCATCTTCAATCACTAAAATTTTAACCATTGTTGCTCTCCTTAAAATGCCTAACCGGTATTAACGTCTTTAAAAATATGGCTACAATCATGACAGCGATAATCTCCTTATCTATAACTCAACCCATTCCGGTTTCATCTCCTGAAAATGGATCAGAAGACTGAGAGAACCCCAGCGTTAAATGGTGGGTTTACTGTCCACTTTGATAAATTGTTGCATAGTGATTCTGATTAGTCCTCGTGGAAATTACGGGGTGTGAACCTGAGTTGAGGATTCCATCTCCGTAATTTCACCTTGAAGGGGGTGGGTATTTTGAGCAAAACCCTTGTAGAGACGTTCCGCCGGAACGTCTCTACCAAATGATGTGTCCTAACTTACAAACCTAGAGTCAGGAACATATTCGCACAGATCAACATCAGGTTTTAAGATAACTGACGAACGACCAGGGAACCGACGTGACTAAGTTGGGTAACAACCTCGCCTCAGCCAAACCTGATCAAAATCATGAGGCGAATAAAACTGAATGGTGTTGGGGTTGGCGTAATCTATTTTGGGAAGCACGAACTCGTCTTCTTGCCTGGTATGTCCTGCTCATGGTTTGCTTTACGGGTACATCAGTTGGGCTGATCCGTCAAGTTCTATTGGAGGAGACGCACAAACGAATTGATAGTTCTCTAAACCAAGAGGTGCAGGAGTTCCAGCGATTGTTTCAACAAGGAAAAAACCCCTTTACGGGTCAGCCATTTTGTGATGACATTGGCGGTTTATTTGAGGTTTTTCTATCCCGTAATATTCCCAATGATGGAGAGTTTCTGCTGACCATTATTGAGGGTCAATTCTACCAATCTAGTCCGACAGCATTGCCTGACCCCCTGCAACCGGATGCATGGCTACTTAAACGTTGGACTAAGCTGACCCAACCCACAAAAGGCTGGGAAGAAACATCAGTTGGTCCGATTCTTTACTATGCCGAACCAGTGGAAATTGGCGGAGAAATTCGGGGACTGTTTATTGTCGCTAATGTGATTGCCTATGAAAAGGAAGAAGTTAATGAAGTCGTTTGGGTGATTGTTAAAGTAACGTTGGTTGTGATGGTGGTTGCGTCCATTGTGGCTTGGATCGCTGCTGGACGGGTACTCGCCCCCCTACGTTCGGTTACAGAAACGGCGCGTTCGATTAGTGAAACGGATCTGACGCAACGCATTCCTATACAAGGTACGGGTGAAATTGCAGAACTGACCACTACGCTGAATCAAATGCTGGATCGTCTGCATCGGGCGTTTACTAGCCAGCGAGACTTTATCAATGATGCGGGTCACGAATTACGGACACCAATCACGATTATCCGAGGTCATCTGGAATTATGGGACGATGACCCAAAAACTCAACAGGAAACTCTGGAATTAGTCTTGGATGAATTGGATCGGATGAACCGATTTGTCAATGATTTACTCCTGTTAGCGAAAGCCGAATGGCGCGATTTTTTACAGGTTTAAATCATAGATATTGACTCATTCACCGAGGAACTTTTTGCTAAAGCCAAAGCCTTAGCCGAACGAAACTGGCAATTGGATGCGATCGCGTCTGGTCAAATTGTCGCTGATCGTCAGCGCCTGACGCAAGCAATCATGAACCTGGCTGAAAATGCTACCCAACATACCGAGGCGGGAGAGCAAATCGCCTTGGGTTCTGCGATCAATCGCCATAACGCCTATTTCTGGGTTCGCGATACTGGAAAAGGAATTGACTCAGCTAACCAAAAGCGGATTTTTGAGCGGTTTGCTCGACTCCCCAACAGCCGTCGTCGTTCTGAAGGCGCGGGTTTGGGGTTATCTATCGTTCAAGCGATCGCCCAGGCGCATCGGGGACAAGTGAGACTCAACAGCCGACTGGGTGCTGGCGCTCAATTTACGATTGTTCTTCCTCTAGAGTCAAGACAAGATAATTTACCTCATGAATCGAATTCTAATTGCTGAAGATGAACCCCGGATTGCCTCATTTCTAGAAAAAGGGCTGCGGGCTAAAGGATTTACCACCAGCGTAGCCATAGATGCGGGGGAGACGCTGGATATGGCACTCTCCCACGAATTTGACCTGCTGATTATGGATTTGGGACTCCCCGGTAAAGATGGTTTACAGGTACTAGAGGAATTACGGGGTCAGGGGGAACAAATCCCAATTATAATTCTCACCGCCCGTGATGACATCCGTGATAAAGTCGCTGGATTAGAGGGAGGGGCTGATGATTACATGACCAAACCTTTTCGGTTTGAAGAACTTTTAGCCCGGGTGCGCTTGCGGTTGCGGAATAACCATTTGCCGAAAACCAAGGAGGAGATGGTACTCACCATCGGTCATGTTAGTTTAGATTTGCGGACTCGTCGGGTTCGGGTTAAGGGTCAACGTGTTGAACTCTCCGCCCGCGAATTTACCCTCGCAGAAACCCTATTACGCCATCCCGGACAAGTGATGAGCCGAGAACAGTTACTCAGTCATGTTTGGGGGTATGATTATGATCCGGGTTCTAATATTGTTGATGTTTATATCGGTTATTTACGCAAAAAATTAGGCAGTGACTTAATTGAAACCGTTAGAGGCATGGGTTATCGCCTCCGTACTTGATTAGACGCTGCGCTGAGACAAAATTATTAGTTATCCTAATAATCATCATAATTTTTTCCGATAAATCTAGAGACGTTATAGCAACCGCCATAGCGGTTAGGACACATCATTTATGTAGAGACGCGCCATGGCGCGTCTCTACAATGGTGCCGAAAGTCCTAATCGATGTGTCTACTGCTATATCTTCAACGTCTCTTTTCGTTTATGGGCAGTCAAGTCTCTCCCCGTTCCCCGTTCCCCGTTCTCTATTCCCTTCTTAATCACAAACATGAAAGAGTTCTCATAAAAGTATCACCTTGTTTTCACGGCAGTTTATTAAATTTAAGTTAAGATATCAGAAAGCAAGATAAATTTTAGGGGAAAGCCTCAATTTTATCATCCTGCTCGCCTAAAGGATACATCAATCACAAGAAACCACATTTTGGAGCATCAGGAGATAACAATGATAGCACAAACGCGCACAATTGAACGTTTTTTGAATGGAGAAAGAGCCGCCAGTTTTGAGCCTAAAACCGCTGAAATTGCACAGCATCTTCATTTCAGAGAACTAACAAGTCGTGCGACTGATGCTGCTCATACGGGGTGGTTTTCCCATCTATCTCCGGCGATTGTCCAACCGAATAGCGCTAGAACTCGGAAATTGCGGGTGGTGTTGTACTCCCATGATACGATGGGTTTGGGTCATAAGCGACGCAATTTGTTAATGGCTCAAACCCTTGCCCAGTCTGCTTTACCCACGGACATTCTGCTGATTAGTGGCATGAGTGAGGCAAGTAATCTGCACATCCCTGATGGCGTAGATTATGTGGCACTTCCCGCCCTGCATAAAGGAACCAATGGACAATATCAATCCCGTCGCTTGGATCTGTCGCTACAACATATTGTCAATCTCCGCGCTAATATTATTCGGGCGACTGTCGAATCCTTTCAACCCGATGTCTTCATTGTCGATAATGTGCCACGGGGGGCAATTCGAGAATTAGATTTAACCCTAGAGTATTTGCATACTCAAACAGATACTCGTTGTGTTTTAGGTTTACGGGATGTGCTTGATGATCCGATAAAAGTACAGCATGAATGGCAGCAAGCAGAGAATGAAGATATCATTCGTAAGTATTATGATGCGGTGTGGATTTACGGTGATCCTAGAATTTCTGATCTGGTTGAGGATTGTCAATTTTCCCCCGATATAGCCGCGAAGGTGCGTTATACCGGTTGTTTTGATCAGCGCAAACGACTGGAATTTGTGGATACTCCCGACGTTGATCCCTTAGCCACACTAAATCTTCCCCTTGGGCGGCTGGCGGTGTGTATGGTTGGCGGTGGGCAAGATGGGGATAAGCTGGCAGAAATGTTTGCCCAAACCCCTTTACCTCCAGACACCAACGGGGTGATTTTAACCGGTCCATTTATGCCCCTTCCTGTGCGTCAACACCTACACCAAATCGCGGCAAAACATCCCCGTTTGCGAGTGTTGGAGTTTCTGGCTGAACCCACCCAATTATTGAATCGGGCGGATTGTGTGATTACCATGGGCGGCTACAACACCACTTATGAAGTTCTTTCCTTTGACAAACCCGCGCTGATTGTACCACGAGTCAAACCGCGCCAGGAACAGTTAATTCGGGCTAAACGGTTACAGGATTTGGGATTAGTTGATATGCTGCATCCCGATAATGTCACGCCCACCGCTTTAAGGGAATGGCTATCGCAGACAATGGGAACATCGACACATCGACGCGATCGCATCGATTTCCATGGGTTGGCACGTTTGCCTCATTTACTCGAATCTGTTGTTGATTCCCCAGTTATTTCCATGGTTAATGTTTCGTAATTCTTGAATCAGGAATCCGATTTGTCATTTGTCAAGAGTCATTTGTTTATGTCGGGGCGAAGCATTTTGCATCCTTGTCAACTTAAGCTCAACCCCTCTCCCCCAGCCCCTCTCCCACGCCGGGGAGAGGGGAGTAAGAGAATCCGGTTCCCCAACTCCGGTGCAACAAAAGCGAAGCATCCTCTGTCCTCCCCCCTCTTGTAGGGGGGAACGAGGGGGGTCGGGAGAAGGGGTTAGGGGATGAGGGGGAAAATGCCGGAATGTTATCGGTTAAACCCGCCCCTACATATCCAACCTTTACCTAATCCCCCATAACAATGATGCTTTCCACACAATTAAACCGCGTTGGTTATGTTCTCAAGCGTTATCCACGCTACTCAGAAACATTCGTCGTCAATGAAATTTTAGCCCATGAAGCCGCTGGATTAGAAATAGATATTTTTGCCCTACGCCCTCCGGCGGAAACTCATTTTCAAAACATCATTTCCCAAGTTCGCGCCCCAGTTTACTATATTCGTAAACCCATCCAAGGGCGAGTGAGCGAGTCTCTCAATAGCCTTAACCCAACAGCCGCTAGCTTCTTCTGGGCAGAACTTCAGGAAGCCAGTAAAATTATCCCCGATTTTTGGACAAAATTAGAGTTTGCTCAAGGGGAAAAAGCCAGTACCGTTTATCAAGCCGCCTGGTTAGCACGAGAGGTACGGTTAAAAAATATTAGTCATCTCCACGCCCACTTTGGTACAGTGGCAACCAGTGTCGCTCGTTTGGCTGCCCACTTTGCCGGAATTACTTATACCTTCACGGCTCATGCTAAGGATATTTTCCATGAAAGTGTCGAACCGGAAGACATGAAACGGAAGCTACAAGATGCGGCAAGTGTGATTACGGTTAGTGACTATAATCTCAAGTATTTACAACAGATGTATGGTACAGCATCCGCCCCTATCCAGCGCATTTATAATGGCTTGAATTTAAACCAGTTGGGGTATAAATCTCCCCAAGAACGCCCACCCACTATTCTTTCAGTCAGTCGATTGGTCGAAAAAAAAGGGGTTTCTGTTTTAATTGACGCTTGTGCCATTCTTGCCCATCGCGGCTGTTCGTTTCACTGTCAAATTATTGGCTCAGGTTCATTAGCAGCAAATCTACGAGAGCAAATTCAACGCCTCGGTTTAGAATCAACGGTTGAAATTATTGGTTCGCGTCCTCAAAATGAAGTCTTTGAGCATATCCAGAATGCGGCTGTATTTGCTGCACCTTATATTATTGGTAGCGATGGAAATCGTGAGGGTTTACCAACGGTTTTACTGGAAACGATGGCGCTGGGTACGCCTTGTGTGGCTACTGATGTAACCGGAATTCCTGAAGTTGTGCGTCATGAAGAGACGGGATTAATGGTGGCTCAACATGATTCTCCGGCGTTGGCAAATGCTCTAGAACGCTTACTGATTAATCCAAGTTTACGGGTGAAACTGGCAACAAAAGCGCGGCAATTGATTGAGTCAGAGTTTGATATTTATCGCAATACTGCGGTTTTGCGGACTATTTTTAATCAAGTCGTTAATCAAGATAAGTTACAGTCTTCTCCAGTTGTTTCTAATCATATATCGTCCACTAATCAACAGGATAATGTGAGTTTTGCACAAAATGTATAAGTAGGTTGGGTTGAGCGTAAGCGTTACCAAACAGGATATCTTGTCATTTGTCAAATAACCCTTTATTCCATACTTGAGACGGGGCGGGTTTATTGACATCAGGGTCAACAATAAAGTTAAGTGGTGAAACCCGCCCCTACAGACCTATTTATTTTATCCCTGATTCAGGGCGGGTTTAGTAACATTAGGGTCAAGAATAAAGTTAAGTGGTGAAACCCGCCCCTACAGACCTATTTTTTTTATACATAACACAGGGATAGTTGAGAGGAAATAGGGTTAAAAATGAAGTTAGTTGTTTGTCGTTTGTTGAGACTATAAATTATGCGAATTGCTTACATTTGCGCTGATCCAGGTATTCCCGTTTTTGGTCAAAAAGGTTGCTCAATTCATGTTCAGGAGGTAATTCGTGCTTGGCTAAAACTAGGAATACAGGTTGAGTTATTTGCCACACGAATTGGTGGTGAGCCGCCACCGGATTTAGCCGATGTCATTGTTCATCGTTTACCCTCTATTCCCAAAGGTGAAATAGCTGCCCGTGAACAAGCTGCCCTATCTGCTAACCTTGATCTACGTATAGCACTGGAGAATAACGGTATTTTCAACTTAGTTTATGAGCGTTACTCGCTCTGGAGTTTTACCGGAATGGATTATGCCAAGTCTATGGGAATACCAGGGATTTTAGAAGTCAATGCTCCCTTGATTGAAGAACAGGCAAAACATCGGGGATTAGTAGAGCGCACGCTAGCAGAACAAGTGGCACAACAAGTATTTAGTACAGCCAGTGCAATTATTGCGGTTTCTGAAGAAATTAAGACTTATATAGAAACATATCCGGGAGTAAGTAAACGAGTGCATATTATCGCTAATGGCGTTAACCCAGAGCGTTTTTCCAGTAGTATTGAATCAGCCTTATCCATTCATTTAGAAACATTCACCGTGGGATTTGTTGGCACTCTCAAGCCTTGGCATGGATTATCGGTTTTAGTCGAAGCCTTTGACACCCTACATAAAAAGTATATAAATACGCGACTACTAATTGTCGGGGATGGACCCGAACGAGATAATTTAGTCACAGAATTGTCAGCACGCGGATTATTAGATGTGACTCATTTTACGGGTGCTGTTACTCCTGATAAAATCCCTGAAATTTTAGCAAAAATGACCGTTGCCGTTGCCCCTTATCCGCACCAATCTGACTTTTATTTTTCACCCTTAAAAGTCTATGAATACATGGCAGCCGGATTACCTGTGGTGGCGAGTCGTATTGGACAATTGAGAGAATTAATTGAAGATGAAATTAATGGTTTATTATGTCCTCCAGGCGACGCCGTAGCCTTAGCCGCCACCCTGGAGCGCCTCTACCATAATCCTGAATTAGGCAAACAGCTAGGAAAAGCCGCCAGACAGAGGATACAGCACCATCATACCTGGGATGCGATCGCGAAACGTCTATTAGAAATCGCGGGTATGACAGAGGGAGCAGAGGGTGTAGGGGCGGGTTTGACAGATAACATTTTGCACCAAACTGATAACTTGACTAAACCCGCCCTTCTAGGGGAACAGGGGAAGCCGATTGGGAATGACGAATGACGAATGACATAAGACAAATGAAAAAAAAATCTATTCCTAGTTTCTGGCGAATATTACATCGCTTCGCCCCCTATCTTCAGAAACAAAGTTTACTCTTAATCACAGCGGTATTCGCTCTATTCGCTGAGGTAGTATTGCGATTACTTGAACCGTGGCCCCTGAAATTTGTTTTTGACTATATTTTAATTGATGCACCCGATAAAAACATTAGTATTCTCAATCGTTTTGATCCAGTAACATTGCTAACCCTATCGGCTTTCGGGTTAATCGCCATCACCGCACTACGAGCAATAGCATCTTACTGGAGTACCGTGAGTTTAGCCCTAGCCAGTAGCCGCATCTTAACCGAAATTCGCGAACAACTCTATCGTCATCTTCAATGCCTATCTCTCTCCTACCATACCAAAGCTAGAAGTGGTGATTTATTAGTGCGAATCAGCACCGATACCACCCGATTACAAGAAATTGTCCTAACCGCCGTCATGCCCCTTATCGTCAGCATTATGACACTATTGGGTATGATTGGAATCATGATTTGGATCGATCGCGATCTAACATTACTAGCATTAATTACCTTACCCTTCTTTTGGTTTGCCGCCACCCGCCTAAGTGAGCGAATCCAGCAAGCCTCACGTCAGCAGCGTCAGCGTGAGGGGGCTGTCGCCGCCACTCTAGCCGAATCAATTGGCGCAATTAAATTAGTACAAGCCCTTTCCCTGCAAGACGCCTTCGCCAACGTCTTCTCCCAAGCCAATCACCGCAGTCTCAAGGAAAGCGTGAAAACCCAACGCTTATCCGCTAGCTTAGAACGTACTGTGGATGTCGTCATCGCCATTGGTACAGCCATTGTCTTGTGGTACGGTGCCAGGTTAGCATTACGAGATCATCTCACCCCTGGAGATGTTCTAGTTTTCTTAACCTATCTCAAACAAGCCTTTAAACCAATACAGAACTTTGCTAAATATACCGGGCGACTATCAAAAGCAGTAGCCTCTGGGGAGCGTGTTTTAGACATTTTAGATGAAACACCGGAGGTTGACGATTCCCCCTTTGCCATTGTCGCGCCTCCATTTCAAGGATATGTCAGATTTGATTGCGTCAGCTTTGCCTATCAAGCCGGTAATCCCTTACTCAAAGCCATTGAATTAGACGTAAAACCGGGACAACAAGTAGCTCTAGTGGGCACCTCCGGGAGTGGTAAATCGACACTTCTGAGCCTACTTTTGCGTTTGTATGATCCCACTGAAGGGCGAGTCATGATTGATGGACGAGATATTCGTGACTATACCCTCAAATCATTGCGAACTCAAATTAGTGTCGTCATGCAAGACAGTTTACTCTTTGCCGCCACCGTTTGGGAAAACATCGGCTACGGTGTTCCCGATGCTACCCACGCCGAGATTGAAGCAGCAGTGCGTCTTGCCAATGCTCATGAATTTGTCGAAGCGCTTCCCCAAGGCTACGACACCATCTTAGGCGAGCGAGGCTCCACCCTCTCCGGGGGACAACGTCAACGTTTAGCCATCGCCCGAGCCGCCATTCGCCAAGCCCCAATTCTCATCCTCGATGAACCCACCACAGGTTTAGACAAACATAACGAAAAAGCCGTGATTACCGCCCTAGAAAGCGTAGCCAAAAACCGCACCACCTTTCTCATCACCCATGACTTAACCCTCGCCGCCCATGCTGATTTAATTCTCTACCTAGAAAACGGACAAATCCTCGAACAAGGAACCCATTCCCAATTAATCCAACTCAATAAAAAATATACCAGCTTATATCAGATGCAATCTCCAGCCGATAGAGAAAACAAAAAGCAAGAAATAAGTAGGTGAACACCATAAAAGCTAACGGTGGAGATCGTCATTCGTCATTCGTCATTTGTCCTTTGTCAGAGTTTGAGACTCTCATGTCCCATAATTCCTCCAAATCCCCCAACCCATCATCCAAATCCCCCAAAACCTCTGCGCCCCTCTGCGCTTACCTCTGCGCCCCTCTGCGTTAAAAAAACATCATTTCGACACCACCAATTTTCATTTAAAATCGTCAATCCCATGACCATTCCCGTAATCGATCCATTCAACATCACCACCGATCCAAACCTGTCATTCCTTACCGCAGCCCTTAACCCAATCACCGCCCAGCAAGAACTCACCAAAAACCTACCACAACCCCTTCAAAAAAGCAACCTTTGTGCCATTCGCGTCATTCGCCACAAACCCGGACGTCGCTGCTTAATTGAATATAACCTAACCCATCCCAATCATTCCACCATTCCCATCACCCTCCTCGGCAAAGTACGGGCAAAAGGCACTGATTTTAAAAGCTATCAACTCAACCAAACCCTTTGGCAGAAAGGATTTACCGATAATAGTAACGATGGAATTAGTATACCCGAACCCATCGCCGTAATTCCCGACTTTCAGATGTGGCTTCAGCGCAAAGTACCCGGAGTAACCGCCACCAAACTACTCCCCCAACCCCAAGGAATTACCCTAGCTAAACGCATTGCCGAAGCCATTCATAAACTACATCAAGCCAAAATTCCGCCCCAGCGTTGCCACACCATAGCCGATGAACTGCGAATTTTGCACGAACGTCTGCCCCTAGTATCTCAACTCAAACCCCAGTGGGAAACCCGTTTAAAGCAAATTTTAGCGGCGTGCGATCGCGTGGCAGCAATAACCCCAGAACCGCAACTTCTGGGTATTCATCGCGACTTTTATCCTGACCAAATCCTTATCGATAACAATCGCCTTTATTTACTGGATCTGGACTTATATTGTCAAGGCAATCCCGGCTTAGATATTGGTAACTTTATTGGACATATCACAGAGCAAAGTTTGCGAACTTTAGGCAATTCCGAAGCCTTAGTGGATCGAGAAAATGCGTTAGCGGAGAGATTTATTCAGCTTGCAGGTGAAGCCCTTCGTCCAGCGATTCAGTCTTATACAACCTTAACCTTAGTGCGACATATTTACATCAGCACTCAGTTTCCAGATCGGTGTCAATTTACCGAATCTTTATTAGAACTGTGTGAACAACGTCTCAAATAAAAGATGATTGGACAAGTTTTATATCAAAAAATAGGGCTAGTGATAATTGTATTAGTTTCTCCTTTAATAGGAACACATACCACCCTAGCCAATGAGTTTATGACAACCGATATTGACTCTAATTATTCACGATCAAAGGAACTCACCAATAGTGACATGAACACCGTCACACCAGTATCTCAGCTAGCCGATGTGAGTCCTGATGATTGGGCATTTCAGGCATTGCGATCGCTCATTGATCGCTATGGTTGTCTCAGCGGATATCCGAATAACACCTATCGCGGCAATCAAACCCTGACTCGCTATGAATTTGCCACTGGATTAAAGGCTTGTCTAGATTACATTTACGAACAAAATATTAACAGTACAACCAACCCCGTTGCCGAAACTGATCTAAAAACATTGCAACGATTACAACAAAATTTTTCTACTGAATTAAACCTAATTAGCGAACGGGTATACAGCCTAGAAAAGCGCACAACTCAATTAGAATCTCAGCAATTTTCTCCCACCACTGAATTAGAAGGAGAGGTGATTCTTGCGTTTAGTGGAGTTCAGGGGACAAAAAAAGCTGATGGAAGTGGTGAACCCATTGACAATAATCTCACCTTTGGCAATCGATTTCGCCTCACCTTAGAAACCAGTTTTACCGGAAAAGATAGACTACAAATCCGTTTGCAAGGTCGTGATATTCCCGAATTTGCCGAAGCTACAGGGACACAAATGGCAAACTTAGGGTTTGATGGAAAGGATGACAATGAAGTAGAACTTGATGAATTAGAGTACCGATTTTTAGTCACTCCCCAAACCCAAGTGAGTCTGGGTACAGTAGGAATCGGGTTAGGCGATTTAATCCCCACCGTCAACCCTCTATTTAGCGGAAGTGGGGATGGTTCCATTTCCACCTTTGGGCGAGAAAATCCCATCCGCCGTCAAGGAGAAGGGGCGGGAATTGGCATTTCTCAGAACTTGGGTGAGTCTGTTAATCTATCCTTGGGCTATGTTGCCATTGATGCCAATGAAGCCGATAATGGGATTTTGGGCAATGATACTTATGCTGCGATCGCGCAATTAACCTGGCAACCTAGTGACATCGCCTCTTTAAGTTTCACATACACCCGTTCCTCGAATAGTTTTAATACGGGAACTGGTAGCGAATTAACCAGTGATCCGTTTAATCGCGAGACTGAAGACGTAACAGCTAACTCTTTTGCGGCTGAAGCCTCTATACGAGTCAATCCAGGATTTATTTTAGGCGGGCGAGTGGGTTTAATTCAAGCGCAAGCTAAGGACTTACCCAATCAACCTAATGCTAATATCTTTACCTGGGCGATGTTGTTGGCTTTGCCGGATTTTGGCCAAGAAGATAGTTTAGTCGGTATTGTAATTGGTCAACCGCCGAAGATTCTTAATAATGAACTGGGCGCGGATTTTGAGGATCGGGATACAGCGTTACATCTAGAAACATTTTACCGTTTTCCGCTGAATGACGATATCTCGATTACTCCAGGATTATTTGTGATTACTAATCCAGAACACAATGATGATAATGATGCGATTTATGTTGGTACTATCCGAGTTACATTGACGTTTTAATCTTGATTTAAGGTGAGATAGGGCGGGTTTTGTTTGTACGTTAGGGATAACAAGATAATTTAGTTCCTAAACCCGCCCCTACAATGCTATCCCTACAATGCTGTCCACAATGCCAACCCACCGCCGCGTCCTCTTGCGGCAATTGCTTGATTTTCGACGAGAAAATAGGTAAAAAATGCCTTATCTTTTAACGGTTTATCATAAAAAGAAGCCTCTCGCTCTTGACCGCCGCGAATATATCCGTTATATAATTTTAAGCCAAATAATGACAGGTTTATGCGGGTGAAATCAAAAGCCAGGATATTCGTCTTAGCAAAAAACTGAGTCGGTCCAGTGACAACTAGGTGCAGAGATCCCAGTTCCACCGAATTTACTACTGTTCCTTGGTCTTGACTCGCTTCTGAGGGGGAGTAGGATAACTGAATCTTTACCCATTTCGGCAAAAACCGTCCCGCACCCAACACCACGCCAGCACGTTGACGAGAGCGTTTGGTTCCGGTGATAAATCCCAATCGCCATGTTCCCAGTAACTCGGAATAGCTATGGCGTACTTTCGTCTGTTTGGCTGTCTTCTCAGCGGTTAATAGTGCCTCAACCACAGCTTTGGATTCAGGGGGTTTGGTAGAAGACGTGGTTAAAAACGCGATCGCTTGATCAAGTGTTGGGTCAATTAGGTCTGTGGTCATAAGATTACTATACCAAAAGAGTGAAATAGTTACGAACTAGGGCTAAAGCCCTGACTACGAACTAAGTTTTGTCTGGTTTGTGTTCCAATAAAACCCTTTTCACGGGTTCATATTCAGCTTTAATCTGCGATAATAGCGTGGCTTTAACTTCAACGTTATCACGATTCGCCTTGGCTTCTAACTCCTGACACAAATGAGCTAAACGGCTTGCTCCTAACATCGCACTGCTGGATTTCAAGGTATGAGCGGTTCGATTCAGCAGTTCTGTTTGTCCTTGAGTTATTCCATCAGACAAATCTTGTAAGAGTTTAGGCGCCTCCTCTAGATAGCGAGTAATCACTTCGGCTAATATTTCCTCTTGATTCAGCATCTCACGTAATTGTTGAAAAATTACCGGGTCAAACACGGCTTTATCGGACAGATCCAATCCCGCCACCGTGGTACTATCCGATGGGGTTGTATCAACAGAACTCCCAGAGGCTTTAATCTCCTCTCCCTCTGCTCCCAGACGTTCCACCGGAACGTCTCTACAAGCTCCCTCTACACCCCCTGCTTCCCCTGCTCCCCCTGCTCCCCCTGCTCCCCCTGCTTCCCCTACACCCCCTGCTTTCTTTAACGCCTCAACCAATTCCTCAATGCGGATGGGTTTGCTGATATAATCATCCATACCTGCCTCAATGCACATTTCGCGATCGCCTACCATGGCATTAGCGGTCATGGCAATTATTCGCGGACGTTTCGATTGCTTATTCTGATCTGACCACTCTTGACAAATACGCCGGGATGCCTCTAACCCATCCATTTCTGGCATCTGTACGTCCATAAACACCACATCATAAGGCTGACGCCGTAGCGCTTCCAAGACTTCTAACCCATTCCCTGCGACATCCGCTCGATATCCCATCCGTTGCAGCAGATGCAGCGCTACCTGCTGATTCACTGGATTATCTTCCGCCAGTAAAATTCGTAGGGGTAACCGTTCACCCATCTTGGCGTCAATGTCTGGTTTCTTGGCGCTGTGGATTTTCACCTTAATCGGTATCCCCGCCATCGCTTGCATCAGCACATCACACAGTTGAGACTGTTTAATCGGTTTAGTCAAAAACCCAGCAAACGTCTGCTTCACATCAGGTGTATCGACTTGCAACTCACCCAGAGACGAGAGCATCACCAGAGGTAGAGTTTGACAACCGGGAACTTTACGGATTTTTTGCGCCAATGTCACCCCATCCATCTCTGGCATCTGCATATCCAGAATTGCCAAGTCAAACCGTTCCCCCTGATGTAGCCAATCTAAGGCTTGAACCCCTGATTGTGCCGCATAGCATTCCATTCCCCAAACTTGAGCTTGGCGCATCAAAATCTTGCGATTGGTGTCGTTATCATCAACAATTAGCAGTCGTTGACCATCGAGTTCCAATCGACAAACCTGATTCGTATTCTGCTGGGTACTCGGATCAGCCGGAACCACCAACGTGAAGTAAAAGGTTGAGCCAATATCCTCTTGACTTTCTACCCACATTGTCCCGCCCATCATTTCGCACAATTGCTTACAGATGGCAAGTCCCAATCCTGTACCACCATATTTGCGGGTGGTTGAGGAGTCTACTTGACTGAAGGGTTGAAATAAACGGTTTAATCGTTCTGGGGGAATACCAATCCCGGTATCCTTAACCGCAAATTGAATCCGATAATGAGGGGTAGCCACTGAGGGAGTAATCCGTGGAGTTAGGCTAGTTTTTGTTTCCGGGCGCTCCCATTGTTCATAGTCGAGTTTCTCGGCGTTAATGGAAACAATCACTTCCCCCGATTGGGTAAATTTAACCGCATTACTCAACAGGTTAACCAAAATTTGCCGTAAGCGGGTTACATCACCGATAATCATTCGGGGAGTTTGAGGTGTAATTTGATAGGCAAGTTCTAAGTTCTTATCACTGGCTTTAGCCGCTAACAGATCCAAACAATTTTCAATACAAACTTGCAGATCAAAGGAGACTTCTTCCAACTCCAGTTTGCCGGATTCAATCTTGGAGAAGTCGAGAATATCATTAATAACGGTGAGTAAGGTATCGCCACTATGACGAATCGTGGTGACGAATTCCTGCTGTTGAGAGGTTAACTGCGTATCCAACAGCAGTCCAGTCATACCAATCACCCCATTCATCGGCGTGCGAATTTCATGACTCATCGTGGCGAGAAATTCACTTTTAGCCCGAGTCGCTGCCAAAGCCACATCACGAGCTTGTGCCAATTCTTGTGCTGCCTGTTGACGCTCAATTTCTCCACCAATCCACTGCGCCATCAGTCTTAACAGTTCAATTTCTATATCTTTGAATGGCGTTTGTCGGGGGGTTAGACTGACGAAACAGAGCGTACCATATAATTGTCCGCTAACTATAACAGGGACACCGATATAGGCTTCGACTTGGAAAACCTTGAAGCCGGGGTGATTGTGCCACTGGCTGGTGCTAGCGGATAAGATGCAAAGGGGCTTTTTGGCGTGTACGATTTCGCCGCAGTAGGTTTGTTTCAGGTCAAGAGTGACGCCTTTGAAGCTCAAATTATTGGGCATTTGAGCGGCGATGATTTCATAACGCCCGTTCTCGGTGTCAATGTTTTCAATATGAGAGAGAATACCGACATCCAGATTAAACTGGCGGCGTCCCATGGTTAGTAAGTTTTGTAGCTTTTGCTCAAAGTCAGAATTTTGTTGGGTTGTGACTTCGTATAAAGCGCGAATTATGGCAGCATTTTCGCGCAGTTCTTGTTCAATGTGTTTGCGTTGAGTAATATCAATAGCAATGCCTAAAATGGCGGGTGTTGCTGAACCTGTGACATAAAAGGGAATGCGGGTGGTTTGCACGATGCGGATATTCCCGTGAGCATCGGGAACCCGTTCCTCTGGGATATGTTTGGGTTGTCCCTGTTGGATAATTTGCCGTTCTTCTTCGCGAATACGGCGCAGTTGTTCGGGGGATTTAATAAAGTCCTCATCTTTGTGGTTAAGCAAGTGTTCGACTGTTGTCCCGTAAGCATCCGCGATCGCTTGATTGACGAGGATAAACTGTCCATCGAGATTTTTGGCGAAAATGAAGTGAGGCACTAGATCAATGATTTGGCGTAGCTTTTGCTCACTAGCTTGTAACTGTTCGGCGGCTTGCTTGCGATCGCTAATATCCTCCACTGATCCTTCATAGTACAGCAGTACGCCATTGGCATCCCGTACTGCACGAGTATTTTCACTAATCCAGATAATACTCCCATCTTGGCGATACACTTGGGACTCAAAGCTGGAGACAGAACCCTGTTGATGAATTAGGCGTTTAAATTCAGCCCGTTGGTTTTGATCCACATAGAGTTGATGTTCACCATTGGTGAGGCGACTGATCAGGGCTTCGGGGGAGGGATAGCCATAAATCTGAGCCAGAGCCGGGTTAGCGCTAAGATACTGTCCATCGGGGGTGGTTTGGAAGATACCCCAACCCGCTTTTTCAAAGATACTGCGATAGTTTTCTTCGGCTTCCAGCAAGGCGTCGGCGACTTGAATACGTTCTTTGATTTCCCGTTCTAATTTCTGATTCACCTGGGTTAATTCTTTGGTACGCTCATTGACACGCTGCTCAAGTTGTGAATTTAGAGTACGCACCGCCGCTTCTGCTTGTTTGCGATCGCGGATTTCCATTTCCAACGCCTGATTCGCCGCTTGCAGTTGAGCGGGGCTGGGTAGCGCCAAGGCTTGGGGAGTCAGCGGAATCAGGACTAACGCCGTGTAACAGGAAACCAGAGCCGTAAATGCTTTAATCAAGCCAGAGAGCCAATAATCTGGAAACCAAAGTGTCCAGACTCCCATAGCGTGAGTCATCCCACAGGCAATAATAAAAGCACCAAATAAGAAAAATATTCTGGGAAACGGGACATCCTCTCGCTGGCTAACAAAGTAAAGCAGAGTAACAGGAATTGAAAAATAAGCCAGCGCGATTAAGGCGTCAGAAATAACATGTAGGGAAACTAAATTCGTTTGCCACAAGTAGCAATGACCGTGAGGAATATACAACAGTGTTGTTAATAAATCTGGCATTGTCAGTCCTTCAATAATCCAGCAGATTGACTCGCTGATCAATCAAGAGTTTTTGCCGTGAGCAGAGCAAAGTTTGAGTTCCCTCCCCTTGACAAAGGGAGGGTTGGGGAGGAGTCCGTCTCAAGGTATTGGAGATCTCAATTGTTTGATCCTGCCCCTAGTCTACTTGTCTAGTCTGCCCATTCTTATCCGGCTAATGCACAGGTCGATCCGCGAGTTGATCGAATTCCGTTTCCTGTAGAAAATGGCAAAAGATTAATAGCTAATGGTAAATCATCCATTTCTCTTATTATTTATTAGCACAACCTGTAAGAAATATTTATCCCCAACACCTTATCTATAATAGATGCTTTAGCTGGGCAAGCAGGGAAGCAGAGGTGCGGAGGGATACTAGGACATCGGTCAAGAAACCGGGTTATGCCAGGTGAAAGGTTTATATGGCGTTGTCATGCTGACTAGAAACCCGGTTTCTAGGAATACTTGACCGACGCTCTAGGTGAAAGGACAAGGAAATGTCGTCGGGGCAAGGCATTAGACCAGCGGATGCGGGAGCTTTTGGTTCTATGGGGGAGACCAAAGTGTCCAGCTACTTAATCAAAGGTTGAGGGGGAGTAGCTTTACAGAATCTTTAACCTTTTCTCCCTGAACTTTACCGAAACTTTATAGATCTAGCCCTGGGATTGCAGTACTCTTTTTAGTGTAGTAGAGAGTTAAGGTTGACTCCGCCAAATGAACAGAGCGGGGTCTTTTTGTGGGCATGGGGAATCCTTCAAAGGGTTTGGGAACCAAACCCCTACTGTCGGTGGGTCAACAGAATTCATTAATGTTACAAAAATTAAACATGAAATCCAGGTTCATTCATGTCGGAGATGAAAAACAGCACCCTCTGGATTTACCCCCCAGATTTAGGGGACAACCTGACTAAATTGCCTAGATATGGGGAAATGGATGCATCTGAGTCGCGATCGCAGCACAATTGCCCACCCCTAATCCTGAACCCTGCGGTTTATTGTCCCCCAGGTTTCCACCAGAAATCAATCTCCCCATTTTTGGCACAAGGAATTAGCATATAAGGGTGACTAAACTGTACACTCCCTTACAATCCCTAAAGGAAGGTCGCTGGTTCAAGCTCATCTGTGGCGCAAGTTTTCAGCACCTACCTGCCGTTCGTAACCTCACCTTGGCGTATACTCTAGCTGGGGCTGATTGTATTGATGTGGCAGCTGACCCTGCCGTAATTGCGGCGGCAAAGACAGCCTTAGGGGTGGCGACAAGTCTGGTGGAGTCAGGTCTTGCACAAGGCATGGGATACAGTAACCAACCCTGGTTAATGGTCAGTTTAAATGATGGGGAAGATCCCCATTTTCGCAAAGCTGAATTTAATCCCAATGCTTGTCCTCCCGACTGTCCCCGTCCTTGCCAAACCATTTGTCCGGCTCAAGCTATTGTCTTTGAGCCACCGCCAACTCCGCCGGAGTCCCGAAAACAAGCGAAACCAGACCAACCTTTCAACTATCCTCACTCGCCCCAGGGATTCTCCGGTGTTATTGATCAACGCTGTTATGGCTGCGGACGTTGCTTACCCGTTTGCCCCAGTCAACTGATCTATACTCGCTCCTATGTATCCGCCCCCACAACTCTAGCGGAACTGATTCTTTCAACGGGCGTTGATGCTTTGGAAATTCACACCCAAGTTGGGCATTTTACTGATTTTAAACGACTCTGGGGCGCGATCGCTCCCTGGATGCATACCCTGAAGTTGCTGGCTATCAGTTGTCCGGATGGTGAAGGCATGATTGATTATCTCTGGGAACTTTACCATCTGATCACGCCCTTACCTTGTCCCCTCCTCTGGCAAACCGATGGCAAACCAATGAGCGGTGATATTGGTACAGGAACCACTCGAAAAGCCGTGAAACTGGCACAAAAGGTGTTATCCGCCAACTTACCTGGATACGTGCAACTGGCGGGTGGAACCAATCACCATACCGTGAGTAAACTCAAAGCAGTAGGACTCCTCAACCCTGGAACCCCAGAAGACGCTACCGCTAACCCCATCCAGCCCTTTGTCGCGGGTGTGGCTTACGGAAGCTATGCCCGGGTATTACTGGCTCCAATTTTAGACCAACTCGATCAATACCATGAAGCAAATCATAATATCAATTTCCAAGCATTTCCATTATTATCAAGGGCAAACCTGGAAAATGATCCACATCGGCTGGCAAAAGCCGTGGCTCTAGCCCATTCCTTGGTGTCTCAACTCAAGTCTGAGCCTAAGCCTGTTCAACCCGAACTCAGTAGGTTCTGTCAATAGTCCTCAAACCCTTACATAAACAAAGGACAAAGGACGAATGACAAACGACGTAGCTTGCTTCTCAAGGGAGCGAGTATGACAAACGACGAACGACGAATGACAAGCCTATGGTGAATGCCAACGGGATGAACCCATCCCATCCCCAATCGTTATCCAATCAAGCCTTATCTAACACCACCAATTTAGCTGGGATGCAGATTACTGAGGATCTCCAAAAATTACTCGCTATTTTGCCAGAGGATATTCGCCAAATCCTGGAGCAACACCCCCATCGCGACAATTTAATTGAAGTGGTGATGGATTTGGGTCGATTTCCTGAGGTGCGTTTTCCCTCTGGTGCCGAATATCTGTCCGAAACCCCCGTCACCGCTGAACAATTAAACTATTGTGTTGAGCGGGTTGGGCATTTCAGTGGGGATAATCGAGCCGGACTGGAGAAAACCTTACACCGGATTAGTGCGATTCGCAATCGTCCCGGCGACATTATCGGGCTAACCTGTCGCGTCGGACGAGCGGTGTTTGGCACTATTGGTCTGATTCATGATCTGGTCGAACGGGGTCAATCAATTTTGATGTTGGGGCGTCCAGGTGTGGGCAAAACGACGGCGTTACGCGAAATTGCCCGGGTGCTGGCAGATGATCTACAAAAACGGGTGGTGATTATTGATACCTCCAATGAAATTGCAGGCGATGGCGATATTCCCCATCCCGCCATTGGTCGAGCTCGGCGGATGCAAGTGTCGCGTCCAGAACTTCAACATCAGGTGATGATTGAAGCGGTAGAAAATCATACACCCGAAGTGATTGTCATTGATGAAATTGGCACCGAACTCGAAGCCCTCGCCGCTCGCACGATCGCAGAACGGGGGGTGCAGTTGGTGGGAACAGCCCATGGAAACCAAATCGAGAATCTGATTAAAAATCCGACGCTCTCTGATTTAGTCGGTGGGATTCAAGCCGTAACTCTGGGGGATGATGAAGCCAGACGTCGGGGTTCTCAAAAAACGGTATTGGAACGCAAAGCCCCGCCCACCTTTGAGATTGCCGTGGAAATGCTGGAGCGTCAGCGCTGGGTCGTGCATGAGAGTGTTGCGGATACCGTGGATGCGCTACTGCGGGGGCGCAAACCGAATCCCCAAATGCGGACGGTGGATGAGCAGAATAAGGTAATTATTACCCGTGAATTCCCCGATGCACCCGCACCCCTGGAGCGCAGTACCCAGTCCGGGTTAGTGGCAAAACCCAGTGGCTGGCGTTCGTCGGGACAGATGCAGCCACTATCGCGTTCCTCATCACCGGCGTCGGCTCAAACCAGTTATTTTGATCAGCTTCTCCATGACTCTTGGCAACAACCCAATTCCGTTGGCGAGGTTATAGATACGATTGGACCCAATGGTGAAGATCTGCCCCTCCATGTCTATCCTTATGGGGTGAGTCGCCATCAAATTGAGCAGGTGATTCGGGTGCTCAATTTACCCGTTGTCTTAACCAAGGATATGGATAGCGCCGATGCCATTTTAGGCTTGCGATCGCATGTTAAAAGTCACTCGAAACTGCGCTCAATTGCCCGCTCCCGGCAAATTCCGATTCATGCGGTTAAAGCCAGCACCGTTCCCCAAGTGAGTCGCGCCCTGCGGCGGATGTTGGATATGGATGATCCTGGAGTTCCCGATGCAGCGGATTTGCGGTTGTTTACCCAAAGTGGAAGTGATGATGAGATTGAGGCGCTAGAAGAAGCACGGTTAGCCGTCGAGCAAATCGTTATTCCTAATGGACAGCCCGTCGAATTACTACCGCGATCGCCAAAAGTGCGAAAGATGCAGCACGAACTGGTGGAACATTATCGCCTCAAGTCCGATAGTTTTGGTGATGAACCCAATCGCCGCTTGCGAATCTATCCCGCTTGATGGCAAGGGGTAGGGGTGTGGCAAGAGGACAGCGTGTAGAGTAGCTCACGAGACTCTTGCTTCACCCGTTCTTCCATTACTGCTTGCTGTAATTGGATGAACGCGGTAAAGTCTTCCCAATCGTACTTGTTGGCTAAAAGCTGACGCAATTGGTCTTCAGCTTGCAGGGTCAGGTAGCCAGTCTTTTCCGCTTCTTGAACAATTTCGCGAATTAATCTCATTAGTGAATCTCCAGTGTTAATCGGTAGGTTAAAGTTGTGCCAGGTTCTATGACGAGTTATCTTCAGCTATAGTCACCCCTAGATATAAATCGCCAGTAGAGCGTTGCTCTTACTGGGTCTGACGGTATGGTGACAACTCGACATGCTATCAAATTTTTTCTTTACAAAAGAATACAAATTGAGTTCAACCCTTGGACAAAAATCCTCCTAACCTGAAGATATGTAAAAGCTACGTTCCCCTGATTAATGCAGCTAATGCCTTATTATAGGGGATTTAAGCGTAATATAAAGATTATATTAACTTTTTCACCCTTGATGAACGAGTTAAATAATCTTAGCTTATCTTAATATTTGTTTATATATGAGGAGTCCGCCGCGTAAATTGAGCTTTCTGTTCCCTGAGATCAGGAGAAATCAGCCAATTTTCCAAAATCTCTTGACATATTCCCAGCTACAACTGCTAATATAAGCAAGGTACACACATTGGGGTGTAGCCAAGCGGTAAGGCAGCGGGTTTTGGTCCCGCCATTCCCAGGTTCGAATCCTGGCACCCCAGTCGCATCTACCCGACAAAATAATTTGATTAATCGATTCGGCGTAATTCCCCACCCTCTTACAGGGTGGGGATTAATAGTTGGGCATAGCATTCAAAACGTTTGATTTATTTGGATTTAGATTTTGACTTAGATTTAGATTTCGATGACTCTAGCCAATCCTGAGTCCCAACACTAATCACGGTTTGAATCTGCATCTTGATCCCTTCAGTTTGCGCCGCTGCTAATAGATGCTTCATTCCCACTGGTTCTGAGGCTTCA
Organism: Coleofasciculus sp. A1-SPW-01; assembly: GCF_040217205.1. NCBI lineage: Bacteria > Bacillati > Cyanobacteriota > Cyanophyceae > Coleofasciculales > Coleofasciculaceae > Coleofasciculus > Coleofasciculus sp. A1-SPW-01. The sequence continues at coordinate 36,070 of NZ_JAVJNP010000085.1, forward strand.
GCGGCGAGAAAGGCTGCGGCTAAAGCAATATTGTGGATACTACCTCCGGAAACAGCCAGCCGCGCTAACTTCTCAAAATTCAATCGTCGGGTGGGAGTAGACTTGGGAAAGACGCGCCGCCAAATCTGCTCTCGTTGTATTGCATCTGGGAAAGGAAATTCCAGCACAAAACGCAACCGTCGCTCAAAAGCTGAGTCAATGGAGTCTCTTAAGTTGGTTGTGAGAATCGCCAACCCTTGATAGTTTTCTAAGCGTTGGAGTAGATAACTGACTTCTTGGTTAGCATAGCGATCGCGGGCGTCTTTGACTTGACCGCGTTTGGCAAATAAAGAGTCGGCTTCGTCGAATAATAGGACTACACCGCCGACTTCAGCCGCGTCAAAGATTTGAGCTAGGTTTTTCTCCGTTTCTCCGATATATTTACTGACAACTGCACTCAGATCAATGCGGTACAAATCGAGGTGCAGTTCTTTAGCAATAATTTCAGCAGCAGTGGTTTTACCTGTACCACTTTGACCATAGAATAACGCAGTTAGTCCCAGTCCCCGACTCTGTTTTCCCCCCATTCCCCAATCCTGGTAGACTTTGGCGCGTTGGCGGGTGTGGGCGACAATTTCCTTGAGGGTTTTGAGTTGGGATTCTGGCAGAATCAGGTCATCCCACGTCATTGGCGTTTCAATGCGTTGGGCGAGTGCATCTAGGCGGGGACGGGCTTGGTGGCGGCTGGTATTCCACAGGGTTGTTCCTAAATTGGTGTGATCATTGCGATTAACCTGATGGATGGCTTGGGTACAGACGGAATGAATCGCACTTTGGCTGAGATTGAATTGGGCGATTAAGCGATTAACCTCGCCATTGAGTTCGCTTCCTTTGTCTGCTAGATAGGTGAAAAATAGGGAACGTTGTTCTTGGGGAGTGAGTTTGGGTATATCGTAAGTGGTTAGGGAGCGTTCTGTTACGGGAAGTCGCTGTTGACTACTTAGGATTACAGGTGTACTGATTTCAGCAATAAATTGAGAAATCAGTGATACTCCTAGTGTATCTCCCATGTTCAGAGAGTCACATTCGAGGAACAATACACAATTGGTTAAGATAGCTTCCCGTTCCCAGCGTCGCCGTAATTGATGCAGTTGGGTGGATTCTGAGGGGAGTACCGTTGCTGACATGCGACGGATAGAACAGCCAAATAATGTTGTGGCTTCAGCAGCAATGCGGCGTTTTGTGGTCAAATCTGAGCCAGAAAATTCGATAATTGGCAGTTTTGAGGTGAGGGTAGATTCAGACCAAGCCGAAGCAATGATCTGGGCGATTTGCTGATGGGATGGGGGAAGGGCTAATTCTCCGGTTAAGCCGAGATCCAGGGGTTTAACTCGCTCATCAAGTTGAGCATCGATGCTGGGTTCGCCTAAAAGATAGCAGAGGATACGGGAGTCAATTCTTAGGGGCGATTGGGTTAAGGTTACACCGGGAGCGATTTCAATTAGTTGCCAGTATTGTAAGGGGGATTGTCGTCCTAGGACGCTTAAACTGATGTTGGGTAAGACAGATAAGGCTAAACTCAGAGTCGGGTAATTAATCTGGGAGTCGCCACTGGCTTGGCGACAGAGTGACGGAAAATCGGGGTCGAGTTCCATACCCACGCATAGGAGGAGGATATCGCGATCGCAAGCAGATAAGCCGAATTGGGTGCAGAGGATATCCAAGGCAAAGGGAATCGCCGAGTTAGGCGTTTCCGGTGGGGGGAGATTGGGGTTTGGATCAGTTGTCTGATTCTGTTTCTGGGAAATATAGCATTCAAGATGACGATAGACTCGGTTAACCGAGGTCATCAAATATTGATAATTGGCTTTGTACCAATCTATTGCTGTAGAAGTCATAGAATGGGTAGAATCTCTGAAGTGGAAGTCGATTTTGTCCGATATAATTTTTATATACAGGATATAGTTTTGCTAAATTAATTGCAAGTTATTCAGGGAAAGTGCAACTTTCTGGTGGAATGGGACAGGTGGGGGATAAGTATGAACAGCACGCCGATGCGGTAGCTGATGCCGTGATAGCTGGGAAATCGGCTGAACCTTTATTAGGAGAGTATACAGGAGTAGCAGTACCTCTACAAGAGGAATATCCTAATTTTGTACAGGGTGAGGACTCACACAGTAAATTAAAATTACCAATGTTCCCTCACACCAAGACTATTCAGTACCAACCAATGAAGGGGAAAGTAGGAAATATTCAAGCTCAAGCTGATCGCCCTGCTACAAGTTTTCAAATCGGCCAAACACTAGGAGTTAATACTCGTGGTTATCGGGGTTGGTCAGGAGGAACAAGCGGATGGGTGACAGCCCTAGACGAGAGTGGTCAACGAATTAGTTTACCTGATTATTTGAAAGTTAAATATGAGGGATTCAGGCAGGGACGAGATTACTTTGAGTCCTTGGAAGGACATGAAACAGAATTATACGGAAAAAAACTAAGTCTCGCACCCGGCTATCTTGACGATACTATGACTTGGGGTGGGTCGGCAGATCTCACCTATAACGACCAAACGAAACAACTAACTTATGGAAGTAAACGTGCACGTGCAATCATAAATGTTCGTCCGGGTGTTGACAAGATACACTGTGGTGTGACTTATGCCCTACGACTTCCTGATTTTCCTCATCCTGGGGGTAATCAATATGGAGACTATGCTACAGTCTGGTTTAGAGTTTACGAGGGACCCCAAGGAGATGAATACTTACACCGTGGACGTGGTTCAGCGGGGTGCATAACAGTTACTGATAATGTTTGGCCGGATATTTATAGATATCTAATTAACAAACGCAGAGGTGTCCATTTTGTAGGAACAATTGCACGGATCAACTGTCGTGGAAACTAACAATCTGCGCTGAGGTCAATTGATATAATGAGACGGCTAGCCTCTCTAGTAGATTGAGGAAAATGACTGAGCTGAATGTAATGTGATGAATTATACAGTGCATCGGATTGCGACTTATTCTTACTAAGTTGAGCTAAAATTATTTGGTAAACTTAGTCAAAATCCATGTTAAAGTCTAGTTTTTAAGACCAGCATGATCCTAACCTCAAACAAAAAGTTTGTTCAAATAATTTTGATATTTTTAGGTATTGCTCTTTCCGCTTTAATTTCCTGTAGTCCGCCAGAGCAGAGGCTAATCTCAAACAATTCCTTGGAGTCAGTTGACTCACCCAATCTATCACCGGGAGAAAGTCAAGAAACAAATCAATTGCTTCCGATTATTCAGCGTGATAAATATGGTTATATAAACTCAACGGGGCAGATTATTGTTAAACCCCAGTTTGAGGAGGCTGGGTTTTTCTCGGAAGGGCTAGCATGGGTCAGAATTGGGGATAAGAGTGGCTTCATTGACACAACTGGGCAGATTATTATTGAACCACAGTTTGATAGTGCTTCTTCCTTTTCCGAAGGACTAGCTGCTGTAGGTATTGGTGGTAAGATAGGCTATATTAACAAGACTGGCAAACTGGTTATCCCACCACAATTTGATACAACGTATCGGTTTTGCGAAGGGCTAGCTAGTGTCGCGATTAATGGTAAGTGGGGCTATATCGATAAGACGGGCAAGATAATTATCCAACCGCAGTTTCATAAAGCTAGAGACTTTTCCGAAGGACTGGCATTAGTCAGGCTTGGCAAACAATCAGGTTATATCGACCAAAGGGGGCAGTTTGTTATTGAGTCACCTTTGAGTTTAGATAGAAGTTTCTCCGAAGGTTTGGCAGTGGTGAGATCGGGTGTCGAGTGGGGCTATATCGACAAGACTGGACAAATCGCTATTGATTTACAGTTTAGACAGGCTTTTGATTTCTCTGAAGGGTTAGCTGTCGTAGTCACAGGTCCACCTGTTCGGGAAGGACCACTAGAAATGGCCGATCTGACTTGGGGCTATGTTGATAAAACAGGTCAGATGGTGATTAAAACGGAGTTTGATGAAGTCAAAGACTTTTCTGAAGGGCTAGCTGCTGTAGCCGTGGGTGAAAAGTGGGGCTATATTAATAAAAGTGGGCAGATCATAATCGAGCCTCAATTTGATTTTGCCAGTGAATTTTCCCAAGGATTGGCATGGGTGACAATTGACAGCAAGCCAGGTTATATCGATAACACAGGAAGGTACATTTGGACTCCCGCGAACTGATTTATCGAGTTGACACAGTATAGCCAGTAAAGGAGTAATGGCTGAAGGGGTGACAAGCAGCTCAAGCGCTTGACAGACAGAGCATTTCACCTTTTCAGGGTTTGGCGACAGAGTAAGGGAAAATCCGGGTCGAGTTCCATACCTACACATAGGAGAAGGATATCGCGATCGCAAGCAGATAAGCCGAATTGGGTGCAGAGGATATCCAAGGCAAAGGGAATCGCCGAGTTGGGCGTTTCCGGTGGGGGAAAATCCGGGTTTGGATCAGTTGTCTGATTCTGTTTCTGGGAAATGTAGCATTCAAGATGACGATAGACTCGGTTAACCGAGGTCATCAAATATTGATAATTGGCTTTGTACCAATTTATTGCTGTAGAAGTCATAGAATGGGTAGAACCCCTGACGTGGAAGTCGAATTTGTCCGATATAATTTTTATATACAGCATATAGTTTTGCCCAATTAATTGCAAGTTATATAGTCATCAGCTTATGCAGGAAGCTCAACAGCAGAAACCTTCGTTTATTCCACCCGCCCCTGCGCCCAAAGATAGTGCTACAGGGTTTGCACCACCGCGATTTCCTGTACAGTCGCAAGCCAAACAACCGTCGGCTTCTGGAAAGGTGACTCGCGCTTATTCGAGTTATGACCGAGATTTAATTCAGGCAAAGCTGCTTGAGGGAATGGATGAGGCGATGCCAAGACAGGCACAAATGCAAGCCATCCAGCCCAAAGATGCCCACGGTGAAGCTGAGGATGGGGTGCAACTTAAAGACAATGGGGAGGCGGTGCAACACAAGTCACCCCAAGACATTGCCGGGGATGGGTTTAGGGGAACACCGAGACAATTACCACATCTGGATAAAATCCAACAGTCCTTTGGTCAAGACTTATCCCATATTCAAGCTTATATGGGGAAAGAGGCGGCAGCGGCATCTCAGACGTTGGGGGCGGCGGCTTATACCTGTGGGAATCGGATTGCCTTTGCTAAGACTCCGAGTGTAGGGTTAGCCGCCCATGAAGCTGCCCACGTTATGCAGCAACAATCAGGGAAAGTGCAACTTTCTGGTGGAATGGGGCAGGTGGGGGATAAGTATGAACAGCACGCCGATGCCGTAGCCGATGCCGTGGTAGCCGGGAAATCGGCTGAACCTTTGTTAGGAGAGTATACAGGAGACACTGCGATCGCGCCGTCGATGCCTTCAGTGATGGCACAAGCGGAAAATGCACCGCGACAACCGAGTGCGATCGGGCAAGATGTTTGGGCATCCGCAGAGGTCAAATTGATTGATGAGAGAAATTTTGGCAGTGCTTTGGCGGGAAGAGGCGGAAATTTAGGCAGTGAGGGAACCTATTACATTAATCCTAGAATCTCTGCCACATTGGGCGCAACCCAAGGTAAATTCCAAGGAACACCACGATTGTTTCTCGGTGACAAAACCGTTGGTAGCCACGTTCGGTTAATGGTTTCCAACCCACAAACAGAGCAAAGAGTTTTCGGGGGAGGACATGAAGGATACAAGTTTACTGCCACCTACACATTAAAGAATGCTAAAACCTGGGAAACACCTAACATGAATTTCAACTTTGGCGTTCATAATCGTCGGCAACTCGAGGGAAGTCTCGGTGCTTCTGGAAGCTTGCCAATTAAAAAACTGCTTCCTGTAGAGGCAAATGCCAATATTGGCACCAATTTCAGCAGTGAACAGGATTTTAAGGCAAATATTGAAGAGTTTTCTTTAGGCGGAACCAACAGCTACTATGCTCACACGCATAAGATTTCTCTGTACATAAGTTCTGCGGGGAATGCAGGTGGAGAAGAAATTGAATCCGGAGGTGATGGAAATCATACTCCAGACGGCGTTTATGTCTCTCAAAAAGTTGAGAGTAAGAACGTTGAGGCTGATGATGGTAGCCATAGCTATATCACTTACCATGAAAAACCAAGAGTGAATATGCCATTACAAAAATAAAATAAAAATGAGGAATTAAACCTAAGATGAAACCTCAAACAATAATCAACGTCGTAGTAGTGTTAACTACTATAGCAATGGCAAGTTGTTCAGGAGAACATATCCCTTTTTTGGGACAGTCTCGCCCTCAGCCAATCCCTCCGCCGGAACCGATTAATTGTCCAGAAATACCAACGGTTGAGGAAATACCAAATACTCCTGTCTCTGGTCAAGTTTATGGGCGA
>NZ_JAVJNP010000086.1:0-25730 GCF_040217205.1 Coleofasciculus sp. A1-SPW-01
AAATAGGGCGTTTCGGCTTTTAGAAGTTAGTTTGACCGAACCGAATTCTGTACGGTTTTTCCCCCTTGTCTTCTTTCCTTCCTTGTCCCCTTGTCTTGTCTCCACCCTTAAATAAAAAACCTACACCTGTCAGCTCTCCCACCAGAGGAGAGGGGAGCAAGAAGTAAAAGCAAGTAGCAAGTAATGGTGTGGCACACCTTATTTGATGAATTAGAATGGGAGACCCGAAACCGTAGGGGCGCAAAGACTTGCGCCCGATTCAATCGTCTATCCAGGCAGATTTTCTTTAAGCTGGGCGATATTTTCGGGGCTTAGGGTAAGTTTGACTTCGATTTGTTGCTGCTTATCGCGCAATGTGATACTATGATTTTCTCCTTGATAATTACTTTCCCATTGAGGATTAGTGATTTCTATTTTCTGATAGACAACTTCCGGAATTCCCAGCCGGATGACTAAATTTTTCTGAGATTGAGGATAAATATAAAGCTGAAGCCGTTGCGGATCAAGTTCCAGTTTCCAGGGGGTTGTGCTGCGTTCTTGATCTGTGTCCACTTTTTGCCAGTAGAGGGTAATTCCGCGAATTTGGGGATTTTGCAGTTTAAACTCGTCGTCAAACCGCTGCCATTCCCAGTCGATTTCCTGGGCATTTCCACTGGGAGGAATTAGTCGCTGTCTCCATGCAATTTTACGGTTGTTTAGCGCTGTCCAAAATTTACTGATTTTGGTGAGATTTGCGCCATTTTCAGGATTGTCACTATTTTGTTGCCAAGTAATCATTTTTTAGGGAACAGGGAATGGGGAACAGGAAATGGGGAATGGGTAATGGGTAATGGGTAATTTAGAATTCAGTCAGGTTCATCTAGATGTTCGGCGACGGATTGATACAAGTCGAGAACGTGCTGATCTTGAAGATGATAATAGACCTTGCGACCGCGTTTATGATACCGTACTAATCGCATGGCTCGTAGGGTGCGTAATTGATGGGAGACGGCGGATTCGCTCATATCCAGCGCGGTGGCGATGTCACATACACAGAGTTCTGCGATCGCGAGTAGGGAGATGATCCTCAGCCGATTTGTATCACCCAGGGAACTGAACAATTCTGCCATGCGTTGGGCTTTTTCGGTGTTGAGCATTTTTGGCTGCAATGAATCAATCCGCTGGCGTTCAACCTGATGGGGCGGATGACAATGAGGTGTGTCTGTGTCTGGATTAGCAGAAATGTTTGCCTCTGGCGTGGATAATCGGATTGGCATTGAGGTACTATCTCTTGGCTGTGGAATGGTCTGATTTTATGGTAGCTGACTCAGGGGGTTAAGGGTGACGGGTGTTGGGTGTCGGGTGTCGGGTGTTGGGTGATGGGGTGATGGGGTGATGGGTGTTGGGTGTTGAGTGTCGGGTGTTGGGAAAGGTTGAAACTATTGCCTATTGCCTATTGCCTGTTCCCTGTTCCCTAATATCCCCAATCGCTGGTTCAAGCTAAAATGCAGCAAATGTTCATCTGTTTTTGATGTTAACTCTGTTAGGGAAGGAATATTATGGGTGATTTAGGACAATTGCCTGTCGGAATTATTGGTGCTTCTGGCTATGGAGGCGTGCAATTGATACGCCTATTGATGGATCACCCAGGCGTTGAGGTGGTTTATTTGGGGGGAAGTAGTAGTGCGGGAAAGCCGTTTTCTGAACTCTATCCTCATTTGGGTCATTGTGTGAATTTGACCATTGAGGAGATTGATTTAGATAAAATTGCCAGCCGTTGTCAGGTGGTGTTTCTGTCGTTACCCAATGGTTTGGCGTGTCAGATGGCACCGCCGTTGTTGGCGAAAGGGTGTAAGGTGATTGACCTTTCGGCTGATTATCGGTTTAAGAATTTGGAGACCTATAAAACCTGGTATGGGGGAGAACGTAATGACCAGGAAACTGTAGCTTCAGCGGTTTATGGCTTACCGGAATTATATCGCGATCGCATCGCTAATGCGAAGCTGGTAGGGTGTCCTGGCTGTTATGTTACTACCAGTCTTTTGGCACTTGCACCGTTGCTTAAACAAGGGTTAATTCAGCCCGATACGGCGATTATTGATGCCAAATCAGGCACATCGGGGGCGGGGCGTAAGGCGAAAACTAATCTTTTACTCGCAGAAGCGGATAGTTCGGTGGCGGCTTATGGGGTGGCGCGTCATCGCCATACCCCAGAAATTGAGCAGATTTGCAGCGATTTGGCGGGTCATGAGGTGATGGTTCAGTTTACCCCTCATTTAATGCCAATGGTGCGCGGACTCCTGGCGACGGTTTATGCAACATTACGTGACCCCGGATTAGTGCGAGAAGATTTGGCGACGATTTATAATGCATTTTACCGCGCTTCTCCTTGTGTGCGCGTCTTACCCAGTGGGACGTATCCGCAAACGAAGTGGGCATGTGGGACGAATTTGTGTTATATCAGCGTTGAAGTTGATCCACGTACTGACCGGGTGATTGTTATGTCAGTTACCGATAACTTGATTAAAGGTCAAGCTGGTCAAGCGATTCAATGTTTGAATCTGATCATGGGGTGGGATGAAAAGTTGGGATTACCGTTGTTGAGTTTTTATCCGTGATGGGGTGATGCGGTGTAGGGGTGCGGCGGTGCGGAGGAGATAAGGCGGGTTTTGCACAAATGTTATCATCTCATGGCGAAACGAAAATCCCTAAACCCGCCCCTACAAAACTGGTTCCCTCGATCGCAGCAACGGGTCAAAACTACCCCAATCCCCAGATAGAGATTCGAGAGAAATTTTTTTGCTACAGTAGCGAACACGGGTATTTAGTAGAATCAATCGCCCGCTGCTTAAAATCGCTTAAATTAGGGTGTGATATTGGTTTCGTGAGGGTGCTAAAAAGCTATATCTCATTTTTTTTGCTTGTTTACGGGGACGTCAAGATAGAACTAACTCTGTCTTGGCTGAAACAATTTCCCTTTTCTCGTTGGATTGAACCAGGCTTAGGTGCTTACCATGAAAAACCCGTTCCGTCAACGTTCGCAGTCATCTTCAGTAGTTCCCCCTGAACCGGAGAAGGGTTTGGGTACATTTGGGGGGGTTTATACGCCGTCCCTGCTGACGATTCTGGGTGTAATCATGTACCTGCGATTCGGTTGGGTGGTGGGGAATGTGGGTTTATTGGGGACGCTGATGATTGTCACCCTGTCTACGGCGATTACCTTTCTGACTTCGCTGTCGATTTGTGCGATCGCAACAGATCGGGTGGTGAAGGCGGGGGGCGCGTATTTCATGATTAGCCGTTCTCTGGGAATTGAAACGGGCGGCGCGGTGGGGATTCCGCTTTACTTTGCCCAAGCGATATCGGTGGCGCTGTATACGATTGGTTTTGCTGAAAGTCTGACGCTGACGTTTCCGGAATTAAATCAACGGCTGACGGCGATTGTGACAACTATCCTGGTGGCAATTCTGGCGATCGCCTCTGCCCAAATTGCGATTAAGGCACAATATTTTATTATGGCAGCGATCGCGCTGTCTTTGATTTGTTTGATTTTTGGGTCCCCCGTTGACCCGAATACTCAGATTGAACTGTGGGGGGCGAAACCGCAAAACTCTGAACCCTTCTGGACTGTCTTTGCTGTCTTCTTTCCCGCTGTTACGGGGATTATGGCGGGGGTGAATATGTCGGGGGATTTACGCAACCCTAGCCGTTCGATTCCCATTGGTACGTTGGCGGCGGTGGGGACGGGTTATGTGGTTTATATGGCATTACCCATAATTTTAGCCATGCGGGCGGATGCTCTCACCTTAATCGAAAACCCCTTAATTATGGAGAAAATCTCCCTTTGGGGTCCTTCGGTGTTATTGGGGGTTTGGGGGGCGACATTATCGAGTGCGATTGGTAGTATTCTCGGTGCGCCCCGAGTCATGCAGGCGCTGGCGCGGGATGGCATTTTACCTCGGTGGCTGAAGTTTCTGGGAACAGGTTCGGGATCAGAAGATGAACCGCGTATTGCGACGGTGGTTACATTGGGCTTGGTTTTAGTCGCCGTCGCTTTGGGGGATCTCAACTTAATCGCCCCAATTTTGAGTATGTTCTTCCTCACCACCTATTTGGTATTGAATGTAGCGGCGGGAATTGAAACCTTTTTACGTAGTCCCTCCTTTCGCCCCTCCTTCCGGGTGCATTGGTCCATATCCCTGCTGGGGGCGATAGGCTGTTTGTGGGTGATGTTTTTACTCAATGCCATGGCGACGTTCATGGCAGCGATTATTGTATCAAGTGTTTATATTTGGTTAGAACGGCGGGAATTAGAAAGTGCTTGGGGGGATGTGCGTCAGGGTGTCTGGATGGCGTTGGTACGGACGGGAATTAATCGCCTCGACTATACGGCTGATACGAAAAACTGGCGTCCTCATATTCTGGTTTTCTCTGGTGCCCCGACTCGTCGCTGGCATTTGGTGGAGTTTGCGGCAAATTTAACCCACAAACGCAGCTTGTTTACCGTCGCCAGTGTGATTCCCACTGGATCTCGTGATCCAGCCAAGCAATTGGAAATGGAAGCCACGATTCGCGAGTATTTAGAGAAGCGGGGGGTGCAAGGGTTAGCCCGGTTAATTTCTGCCCCTGATCCGTTTATTGGGGCGGAACGGTTAGTTGAGGCGTATGGGATTGGTCCGTTGGTTCCCAATACGATTCTGTTAGGGGATAGTGAACAAGCCTCTCATCGCGGGAGTTACTGTCAGATGATCGCCAACTTGCATCAAGCCCGTCGGAATGTGGTGATTTTACGAGATGTGGAGGAACGGGGATTTGGTCGGCGCAAACGGATTGATGTCTGGTGGGGCGGGTTACAGGCAAATGGGGGCTTGATGTTAATTTTGGCGTATCTATTGCGGACGAGTCTGGAATGGCGCAGTGCCGAAATTAACCTTAAATTAGTTGTCGCCAATTCCGCCGCCGCCCAAGCCACGCGGACGAATGTGGAAAACCTGACTAAACAACTGCGGATTGGGGCGCGATCGCAAGTGATTGAGGCAAAGGGACGCCCCTTCCCAGAAATCCTGCGTCGATCTTCCCAAAGTGCGGATTTAGTCTTCTTGGGTATGGCGAAACCGATGGATGATTATACCAGTTATTACGAACGTTTGCAAGGTTTAGCCACAGGATTGCCGACAACAATATTTGTGTTAGCCGAACCCGATTTTGCCTTCTCGGAAGTGTTACAGGAGGGGGGCGTGTAGGGGTTTGGTAGACCACTTATCCCCCTTCTAACGGCAAAGGGGGTTCCTCTAGGGGACGAATAATCGTGGGGGCGGGTTCTTGTTCAGGTTGCTGAAAGATTCCCTCCAGCGCCTTTTCTAAACTTTCCGCCATGATAATGCGATTTTCATAAACAACAATGACCCGCGCTAAAATAGGTAGGCTATTGCGTTCGGCTTCCAGGTAAAGCGGTTCGACATACAGTAAGGATTGCTCAATCGGAATCACCAACAGATTCCCCTGAACCGCCCGTGAACCTTGACGATTCCACAATGAAATTTGCTGAGAAATGACCGGATCTTGATTAATTAGGGCTTCAATTTGTTCGGGTCCGTAAATCAGTTCTTGTTTGGGAAACTGATATAAAAATAATTTGCCATAATTCTCACCATCTGAACGCCCTGCCAACCAAGCAATTAAATTATTACGTGCCTGAGGTGTAAAGGGATGGAGGAGGATAAACTCTTCATTCGTCGCCGTTGGCAGTTTCATAATCAGATAATACGGTTCCAGAGGTTGCAACTCTGTGCCGTAAATCTCTTGGGGAATTCGCCATTGATCCTCCCGGTTGTAAAATACTTGGGGGTCAGTCATGTGATAGGTGAGCAACCGTTCCGACTGAACACTGAAGATGTCTACCGGATAGCGAATATGACGCCGCAGCGCCGGAGGCATAGCATCTAAGGGTTGGAATAGCCTGGGAAAAATCTTCGTCCAGGTTTGAATAATTGGATCGTCGGGGTCGGCAACATAGAATGTAATCGTGCCGTGATAGGCATCAATGACGACTTTAACCGAGTTGCGGATATAGTTAAATTCATTATCACCCGGGTCAGAATAGGGATAATTTTCGCTGGTGGTGTAGGCGTCAACAATCCAGTAAAGATAGGTTTGATCCGTTTCTACTTCCCCACCCTGAGGATTAACACTGACAATATACGGATCGCGATCATACCGTAAGAACGGCGCGATCGCCCGAATCCGTTGGTTGATGTTGCGACGGAATAATACCTTGGTTTCCGGCGTAAAGTTGTCCGTAAACAGCATCTTCCAATCTTTGAGATACTCGGCAAACAACAGCCTGCGCCATAGTGAACTAATCTGCACACCCCCAGTGCCATCGTAGGTATTGTAAACATTATCCTCACCACTGGGATAATCGAATTCCTGCACTTTAGTGGGAGTCATCACATAATTTTCAGTGAGTTGTCCGTAGTAAATTCGCGGCGCCCCAATCGGAATACTTTCGCGAATCAGTTGGCTAGACGTGGATAAATCACCGCCAACACCGGGATCAGCACCGGTGCCAATATCTTTAACAAAATAGTTAGGCAATCCGCCACTACCCACCCGATTTACAGGACTCATCGTAAAGCCATAGCCGTGGGTATAAACTAAGTGTTGGTTAACCCAGGTTTGGGCTTGTTCTGGCACTGATTCGTAGGATAATTCCCTCGGTGCAATAATCACTTGTTGCTTTTCAATCGTGAAACCGGGTGTGGGTACAGTTAGGGAAATCTCTGTGTCTTCTGCTTCTAGTTCATCGCCTTCTTCTCCCGCAAAGGAAGGCGGAACCCCCGTCACTTCTAACGGTAGCCTGTAGCGGTCAATATCAGCGTCCGGGAATTCGTAGTAGAGACGGATACGTTGTAGCTGACGATTAGTTTGCAGGATGGGACGAGCATCCCAGAGGCGGATATTGCGAATCGTTAAAACATTTTCATCTAAATCAGCACTGGTGAGTTCGCCTTCGGGGTCAAAGATTTCCACATTGATACTATCAAGATCAAACGCCGCTCGACTCAGTTTGATACTGCGTTCAATATAGAGGCGTTCTCGTTCCAATTCATTTGGCTGCACGCCAAACCGTTGCACCGTCGCCGGGATTAACCAGCCTGCGATCGCGACCATGATCACATACAATCCCAGTAGGGAGAGTGTTCCCTTGCCACTCCTGTGCAGCGACTTAAACCCGATTATCGGTCTCAGGAGTAAAAATAAAGCAATCCCCAGGGCGAAAATACTTAACCCTGTATTAATCGGTAACTGTGCCTTAACATCGGTATAACTAGCACCATAGGTAACGCCACGAGTGGAATACAGCAGTTCATAGCGCGATAGCCAATAATGGAACGCTACCGTCGCCATCGCCAAGGAACCCAATCCATGTAAATGATAAAGTTGATGATCAGAAAATCCGGGAAACCGCCCATGAGACAGGCTATTTCCAGATACTAAATAGGTTAAGGTTACGGCGACTAAACCAAACAGACACAGCCCCCCCAGCCAAAAGTTCAATAGTTGCAACACTGGAAGTTTAAAGACATAGAAACTAATATCTGTGCCGAATAAAGGGTCATTCGCATTAAAGGCAGTTGGCTGGAAAAACTGCAAAATCCTGCCCCATTGTCCGGATACCACTAAGGCAAAAACCACTGAAAAAACAACAGCCATCGCCGTTAACCAGAATTGGGAATTAACCACCAATGCGATGACAATGATAACTAAACCAATGAGTTGTATTATCTGTACCAGCAGCCGTAGCAATACATCGTGTATGGAACTCCAATCAAAAGGAGTTGGTAGGGGTGGGGTGACACTGGGTAAATTAAAATCAGCTTGCCAAAGGGAGATAGCCACTTCGCCGTAATGGAGTAGCATAATCCCCACGAGTACGTCGAGGCATAGTACGATGGGCAAGAGTAATCCTAACCGCAGCGCTAACGCTCCTTTTTCCAGGTTGAAGGGTTTAGAGTCTTGTGTAGGAGTCTTTGGTAGGGTTGGATTGAGTTGAGTAGTCCCCGGAGGTATCCTAGTGGGGTTACCAACCTCCTTGGCGATAGCGGCGGGGTATTTCAGCCGATTGGCGAGAAACAAATTACTGAGTAAAAATCCGGCGGATAAGCAGCCAACAAATGCCCACAAACCTAGCTGAGTCCGCAAGCGTAACCAGAATGCTGACAAATAGTCAAGCTCAATGAACCATAAAATTTCCGCAACCAGGTGAGCCAGCAAATCCCAGGCTAGCCACAACCCCAGAAGCACGATGATGACTTGAAAAAGGCGGTTCCAGATGCGTTTAAACATTTTGCGGAGTGAGCAGCGATAGTATCCTCTATCCCAAGTTTATCTGCCTTGTGCATTCTACCCTTGTCGATTGCCAAATTAAATGACATCTGTAACAAATTAAATGTCAAGAGGTTCAATAGGGTTAGTGAAGAAGATTAAGTTGTGTCAAAAAGTTGCATGATGGCGATCAATTGGGGGTAATGTTTTGCCACAACTCAGCTGCTATAAACCTAGACAAATGCCCCACATTCGTTGTTGCAATGACAACATCTGGAATTGCTAGAGTCATTGCTTGAGCAATCAAAATCATGTCGCCGTCAATTGTTTTATCCCCTGCTGTTGGTTGTCCTTGCTGACGAGCTTGCGCCCAAAGCTGCGCTGCTTGACGCATTGTAGTTGTTGTAATCGGCAAATACTCAAAAGCCTTTGCCAAATCGTCTAAACGAGCAACGCCTTTCCTCTTGCTTGCCCGTAATAACTCACGCCGAACTTCATAGTCTGCAATCTCCGGAATGAGAACACGGCTCCCTCTTGTTATGTGGGCTTGAAGCCACTGAGCACAAGCAACACTCTCAGCAGAAAGTTTGGGATTGGTGACTAGACCCAGTGGTCCTGTATCTAACACAATGACTCGATTCACCAAGTTATACCCTTCAACTCAGACGGAAATAACTTGCGCTCAGACAATCGATCATCATCTAGAGCATGAATTAAATATAGACCTGTCTCTTGCTGTTCCTGATCATCCTCATCATCTATCCAAGACTGAAGTAAATTAACCGCCTCAGTTTGCTTTTGTTTCAGGAGGAGAGAACTTACCAGAAGCTGCAACGCTACAGCTTCTACCGAAAGCCCTTGTTGATTGGCTTCCTGTAGAAGATACTGCTCTAACTCTGGCGATAGATTAAGGGTTAGCGTCATAAGTCTCCTGAAGATATGCTCTACTATTTTAGCAAGGGAAAAGACTGAACGATACTTTCAGGTGATAATCTCTTCTGAAAAGCATAAACATAGGACATACTGCTGAATGCCATGTAGGTTTTGAGATAGACCTAGTGTCCTAACCGTTGTGGCAGTTGCTATATCTGTCTGCTGCATTAGGATTGTTATGCAGCGCCACTTCTTATAAGTTCAACGTTGTTCAATTAAACCTGAATAGATCCAACCGATCCAAACCTCCGAGCCATTAATTTGGACTTTATACCAAAGCTGATTAGAGCTATTCGTCTCTTGTTCAAGAATTGTCACTGGAGTACCGTTCGGAATTTTTGCTAGAATTTCAGTCTCAAATGTGCTTGGACGACTTCGCAGGTTGGCATAACCATCACCAGCCTGAATCACAAAACTAGGATATGAGTTAGTAGAAGATCCATTTGTATTGGAAGGTAGAGAAGGCTTATGTGTAGATGATTGTTGCATACTAGGTTTAATAAACCATACTATTGAGAACACTACTGAAAGTGTTAGAAGTTGCCTTTTGTTGAGTATCCATTGCCTCTTCAATGCATACTTTAGGACGGTATAAAAGGCTTGATATATTAGGTTAAATAAATTAACTATTAAGCTCAATGAGCTGCCAATAAAATAGAGTATAATAGGCGGCTGACAGCCTTTTTTTCTTATATATTGAGATATTAAACTTTCAGGAAAAAGCAAAAAAATTGCTAGATAATGAACAAGTAATAGAGTCGCTTGTGAGAATTTGGTAAGAATCCACGGTAATCCACGCAAAATTAACCAAGGAATGCCGAATAACGTTACAGACAATACCAATAGAAATCTCCACGGCATTGGTATCTGAAACAGTAATTCCAATACCACTTCAAAGCTAACTTGTAAGAGTTCCATCATGTCACTCTTTAGAGGTTTTATATAAATGGCTATGGCTATTCTTCATTGTCTTCCCAAATAGGTTCAGATGAAATATTTGATTGGGAATCCAAACTGACTTCTGCTGCAACTGATGAATCTTCTTGCCGTTCGCTGCTAGTAGCCTCACTGTCTTGTAAAACAGGTTGAGGCATTTCATTAACGCCAATTAATTCTTGCAAAGCACGTTTTCCGACTTCAGTAAGCTGCCATCCTTCTACAACATCTGCATCCAAAAGGGTTCGCAGTATCTTAATGTTATGCTCTCGTTCAATTTGCTTTTGTTGATTTAGAGCTTGTAGAATAGCTCGGACATCTTCAGGATTTTGTGCAAGCTGTAGTGCTAAAAGTTGCAAATTACCTGACTGAAGCATAGAACTGTAAAATTTTGTTTTTTGTTCCATAATTTTCAGTTCAAAATCAGCTTGCTGTTGTGCCAGACGCTGCTCAAGTTCTTGGTGTTGAAGTTTTGCCTGAAGCTTTTTCAATCTTAGTTTATTCTCCAATTCTTGCTGTCGCTCAATCCGTTTTTGCTCTAATTCTGCTTTTTTCTCTTCTTGCTCAATTTCAAATTGTGTCTTTTCTATTATTAGGTATTGTTTTGATTTTTCTAGTTGAATTTCTTCCTGAATACGTGTTTGACTTCTAATCCAATCAGCTACCTCCTGTTGCAAAGATAGCTTGAGTGTAAAATTGCTAAGATTGAAGCCTGACTCATAAATTGCTTTATTAACAGTACCCCTCATTTCAATTTCAGCATTGCCACTCTCTTTTACATCATATTTACGACTGATAATCCGCATCATTTCTTCAACTGAACTTTTAATCCATTGGGCAACGTCAGTGACATTACGGTTTACAATCACCTCTGGATCACGAACTGAACACCTGAAGGTAATTTCAGCATGAAACTTAAATGCATCACCTTTACAAGGAACATCACACTGAAAATCTAGTGGATGCTCAGTCATATCTACTCGGTAAAGTTTGTTATAACCCCAGCACGCTTCTCCCCAAGTAAGAGTTTTTTGACCTTGGAGCAAAGTAAGTAAAGGTTTACCATTTCCTGAACAAACCAATGCCACTCCTGGTTCTAGAATTGGAGGACGCTGGAGCAAACCCCGACGACCAAGATTTTCTGTGCTTAGAATTGGATTATAGGTTTCTGCCATATTGCCTTTTCCTCACGTTATTCACTTAAACCATTTTTAGCTTTGAGAAAATTTTGCTGGCTGTATTTGATGATTCAATAGATGCCCACCTTTTTAAGTATTCAAAAACTCGCTCTTTCTCATGCCTACTTCCTCGCTTAATAAGGTTGTATAAAAGACTACCTAAAACTGGATATAAGCGACAATCATAATCTGCTAAGGTGAGCCACCTATGCAATTCCTCTAGAACTAACCTCCGAGTTTTTTTTAAATTAAGGGATTCTTTTATTAAGGAAATTATTATTTTTTGATAGATAGGAACAGTTTCGCTATTACATTTTAGCCACTCTCTTTCTTGCCAAAGCAGCCATAAAATTGTAGGTAAGTAGCTATTGTTTGAAACTTCTCTCAATTTAGCTTTGTGTAGAAGAAGCCAGAAAATTAATAAACTAACAGTTTTCTCGTCTTTATTCTTAGCTTCTTTTGTCCACACTTGAATAGTGTCTAAAACATTGAGGTATTGAGTTGATACAACTCTGCCTGCTTGAAAAAGCATTGTAATACTTTCAGCAGCCGCAAAAAACAAAAACTCATTGCCAGATTTAGCAATTGTGAACAAATCTCTTAATGCTGCGTCAGGAAAACGTAATCCAACATAGCCACCATAAGCAACTGTTGCTGTCCAACGCAAATGAAGATTATTGCTTAGTCCACTCCAATTATGAAGTAATCCTAAAACCTGTGGGGCAAGATTACTATCAAAGATAGGAATACTCAAAGCTAAAGCAGCAAGTTTCTGTAAACGTTGATCCTGAGAATTTGCCCAAGGTCTGAGTATTTTGTCTAGAACAGCCGTGAAGTCATATCTACTCAATTCACCAATAGCTGCTGCTGCTCTGCTCCTCACGTCAAAGCTTTGATCTGTTCCTAACTCATGAAGTAGCGAAAGAAGTGGTTCACGCAGACGATTGTACTCATGCCACACAAAGGAAAGAATAGCAGGTTGAAATCCAGAATTATCTAGCTTAATGACTTCAACAGGACTCAATCCACGCTCGGTATTTTCAAAACCTTGAGCTAAAGAAGCACAAACATCTTTTAAAAAAGAACTTCGTTTCCTCCCAAAGATGGGATCAGGATTTATAGTATCTTCCTTTTCATTCAAGGAGCGCACAAGTGATTCTAATCTTTGACTAGCATCATCAACAGCTTTATATTTACACCCGTTCAGAATCGCTAAAGTGATGAAGAAAATACGCTGACTAAAATCTGAGTGTTGTTCAAACCAGGACTCGACTTGTTGTCTAATACGAAGATTAAAATGGGATAAGGCTTCTTCAAGCTCACATTTGCCTCTGACTACTCGGCTAAGTAGCTCTGCTAATTGATCTAGATCACCTGGTAATAATTTGTTGGTAATTATAGTTTTTACTGAATCAGATCGAATTAAGTCACAAATATTAGACTCAATCACTTGTGTTTGCAAGTACCATTTTAGGTGCTTTTCTAGAGCCTTCTCGCTATTCGGTAAATTCTTCCAGTTAAAAATGAAATTTTCTATAGATTCTTGGGAAAAATTCCAGCGACTATCTACTGTAACAACGAGGTAGCTATTTTTTTGTTTCAGCTTTTGACTTAGTTCTTTAAGAATATAGTTGTCAATCTTTTGTTCTTCTCCAACATCAGGAGTAAGGGTATCAATTAAGTATGCTTTGTTAAATTCAAATTCAAATAGGTTTATATTTTCAATTGCTGGATTGATTTCAAAAATTTCACTTTTAGTTACACTTGAAAGTAAGCGAAGAGCTGTAGTTTGCTTACCAAGCTTTGGATTGCCCCATAAAACAAGAATATGCTCGTTATTCAAGGTTGAGAACACATTGCTATAATCCGAGGTTTCAACGTAGACACTTCGTATCTTATCAAGATTTTCAACCAAAATCTGTCCAACAATCTCTTTGGAAAAGTTGGATGAGTACCCCCGATGCTCTCGTACTGAAACGCTTCCGTAAATTCGAGCATCTTCCTCAAAATAGTTTCCAATACTTCGGTTATCAATATAGACGGTTGCGACTTTTAGCCCTTTGAGTAGCTCATTAGTATCAGCCTTATCATTTTTGACGAAACGTTCAAAACTTTCTGGGTTAATGCCAGAATTCTCTTGTAGAATATCCTCTGAGTTTTTCTGTTGGCTCACCAGGTTTCTCCTTAAAAAGCTCAACAATTGCTTTGAGTAAGATTAATATTTTTTGATTTTTAACCTGTTTATATATGGGTGTCATTATCATTTATCATCACCTAGCCAATTTCTAGAAATAACAACCCCATATATCTTTGCGTTTTTCTCAAAATAATTACCTATGCGACGATTGTCAATGGTTAACTGTTCAATTGATGAAGCTTTTGGCTCAAGTTTGATTGGTTGCGAGTAGGTTAAATAATCAGATATAAATCTTTTAACGCGCTTATAAATCTGGCTTTCTCTTGAGAGTGGTCTACAAATTGAGAGGTGATCGTCATCCATTGGTATTGGTGTTACACCTTTAACGCCGGGATCTGCACTGGTTTCATTTACGACTAAGATTCCTTGGGTTTTCTTCTTTTCACAGTAAACCTGCATCGGAATTTGGCTAAGTTTTTCATGATTTCGATACAAGAGATTCAACTCACGTAAGCGGGAATGATGGGCTTCCAATTCATCAACACTTACTGTAGTTTGGAGAATTCCGCCAATATATTTGACCCAGTTGGCTAAATCAGAGCCTGAATGAGGCGTTGACAGAAAAACAATCCCTTTTGTTTGTTCTACAATCGTCCTCCATCTTTGTTCACCAAAATCCATTGCATGACGGAGCATTTGTTTAACCAAAAGTCCTCCAAGACTATGCGTGATGAAGACTACGGGTCGCTCACCAATATCATCAGCATCCAAGAGAGCAAGCGTATTTGTTGCACGATCTACCAAGGGCATTGTGCTTCCTCTCCACGCAAACGGTTCTGCTTCGTATCCTAATGACCAAATTGCGACATTCGGTATATCCTGACTAAGCCAATATAGCCAAGAATCTTCACTATCTCTTTTTCCTTGTGGATGCCAAGTTTTTAATGCATCACCACCAAGTCCATGCACGAATATTACATCACCTCTGCGCCCAGGATTGTCACAGTTTGAGATCTTGCTTAACCCGTTGGTCATGGAGTGCCTCCACAATTTTGCTTATTCTTATTTAGGAGAATTCACACGGTAAATTAATGTATTACGTCTAACTACAAAATGTATAAATTTATTTATAAGAACGGTAAATTAAGGGTTTTATAGATATCCAAAAAGCCCGTGACGAGGATTGAACTCGTGACCTCACCCTTACCAAGGGTGTGCTCTACCACTGAGCTACACGGGCATATTTATATGGACGCTTCTAGTACACATACCCTCTAAAAATTAGAGTTATGTGATGGGCCGAGTTGGATTTGAACCAACGTAGGCAAAGCCAGCGGATTTACAGTCCGCCCCCATTAACCACTCGGGCATCGACCCCTTTCGTTCACAGTTATTAATACTAGCACAACTTTTAATTTGTGTTCAACTTTTTTTCGGACTTCCCCATCTCAGCCATCTTCCCGAATGGGCGCAAGCCTTGCGCCCCTACAGCACAGTCATCTGAGCCATCTGCTCCATCTGCCCCCTCTCGCCATTTTGTATCAAAAATAACAATTCCTCAGATAAGCTCGCTCTAATATCACAGCTTAACCTTGTTTATCTCTATCAACCCACGGAATTAGCCGAGGAATATTTTATACAAATGGTTAGACGATTAGGGCGACGCAAATTTTTGATCTATGGCTCCGCCACATTAGGCACCAGTATTCTCCTCAAAGCCTGTAGTGAGCCGCCAGCACCGGATACCACAGGAGAGGCGACAACCTCTGACTCGGCGGCGGCTGGTGGTAATGGTGACACGATAAAAGTCGGGATTCTCCACTCCCTCAGTGGCACAATGGCGATTAGTGAAAAAAGTGTCGTGGATGCCGAACAACTCGCCATTGAGGAAATCAACGCTGCTGGGGGTGTCCTGGGTAAGCAGATTGAACCGATTGTGGAAGACGGTGCCTCAGATTGGCCCACGTTTGCTGAGAAAGCCAGAAAGCTAATTGACCAAGATAAAGTCGTTTCCGTTTTTGGCTGCTGGACATCTGCTAGCCGCAAGGCGGTATTGCCCGTCTTTGAAGAGAAAAAACATATGCTCTGGTATCCTGTGCAGTACGAGGGTCAAGAGTGTTCTAACAATATCTTCTATACAGGCGCGGCTCCGAATCAGCAGATTGAGCCAGCCGTGGATTGGTTGCTAGAGAATAAGGGCAAACAATTCTTCCTGATTGGTTCTGACTACGTGTTCCCTCGTACCGCTAATACAATTATTAAGGCACAGCTTGCAGAACTGGGTGGCGAAACTGTTGGCGAGGATTACTTGCCTCTAGGAAATACAGAAGTTACCCCAATTATTACCAAAATCCGGGCGGCTTTGCCAGACGGAGGAGTTATTTTTAATACTCTCAATGGTGATAGTAATGTGGCGTTCTTCAAACAGTTACAGGGTGCAGGGTTAACCCCGGATAAGTATCCGGTGATGTCGGTGAGTATTGCTGAAGAAGAAGTCAAGGCAATTGGTACAGAATACCTGAAAGATCAGTATGCGGCGTGGAACTACTTTCAAACCGTTGACACGCCAGAAAACCAGGAATTTGTCAATGCCTTTAAAGCAAAATATGGTGAAGACCGAGTGACTAATGACCCGATGGAAGCTGCCTACATTGGCGTTTACTTATGGAAGCAAGCGGTCGAACAAGCGGGAACGGCTGATGACTTAGAAGCTGTTCGCAAAGCGGCTTATGGTCAGAAATTTGAAGCCCCAGAAGGGATGGTTACAATGAATCCTAACCATCACCTCTCGAAGATGGTACGGATTGGAAAAGTGGGAGAGGATGGTCTGTTTGAAATTGTCAACGAAACGGAAGCGGCTGTTGAACCCGTTCCCTGGAATCAATTTGTTGCCGATACTAAGGGATTAGGTTGTGATTGGTCTGATCCGAGTAAGGGGGGTAAATACAATTTAAAAGACGTATAGCGCTACGCCCTAGGCAATGGGCAATAGGCAACACCTCGACCCTTCGACAGGCTCAGTTGCCGCGCTCACCGTCGAAGCCTCACGCCGAAGTCCTGTCGAAATTCAGGGTCAAGCGATTTAAATTTTTCTTTTTTTGTCCTTGTCATTCCTGACCAACAATCAACGTAGAAAATTGTGCTAGCAGGACTTTTAGATAGTCTCTATGGCGGTATCAGTATTGGCGCTGTTTTATTAATTGCAGCGTTGGGATTAGCCATTGTGTTCGGACTCATGGGTGTGATCAACTTGGCACATGGGGAGTTGATGATGCTGGGTGCTTATACGACCTTTGTTGTCCAAAATTGGTTTAAGTCTCTGGGGGAACCGTGGTTTGAAACCTATATCTTATTTGCCATACCGATCGCGTTTCTGGTAACCGCCCTGGTGGGATTGATTCTGGAACGGGGTGTCATCCGCTTTCTGTACGGGCGTCCCCTGGAAACCTTGCTAGCAACCTGGGGCGTTAGTCTAATTTTGCAGCAGTTCGTCCGCAGCGTAAATTGGGTGATGGTGATTGGCATTGCCCTATTTTGCCTGCTGTTTTTTGGGGCGCTGTGGGTGCTGTCTCGTCGGGCAGATAGAGAGAGGATTCGCTCTTGGGCAATCCCGATTATGGTGGTATTATCCCTGGGAATTGCCTTTACGATTGGCAAGGTTTTGAGTGAAACATTCGAGCTAGCGTTAACTAAGCCTTGGTTTGGCACTCAAGGTGTTGATGTCACCGCGCCAACTTGGATGCGGGGAGGGTGGTTAGTTGAGTTACCCGAAGGCAGCTTTCAGTTATCGTATGTCCGATTATTTATTATTGGGCTAACGATTCTTTGTATTACGGGAATTTACCTATTCTTGCAGCGTTCAGCTTGGGGATTGCGGATTCGCGCTGTAACTCAAAATCGGAGTATGAGCGCTTGTTTGGGAATTCCTACGGGTAAGGTTGATGCGTTAACCTTTGCTATTGGTTCGGGTTTAGCGGGGGTTGCAGGTTGTGCGATTAGTTTGCTGGGTTCAGTTAGCCCCAATACAGGTCAGGATTATATCGTCAATACGTTCATGGTGGTGGTGGTTGGCGGCGTTGGTAAATTGGTGGGTTCGATTGTGGCGGCGTTAGCGATTGGGACGATGAATTACCTGATTGGTTCGGGCATACTGGCTTTGCTTTTTCAGCCCATTGAGCCGTTATTTGATTTGTTTACCTTCTTTGCCACCACCAGTATGGCAAAGGTGATGGTGTTTGCCTTAATTATTATCTTTCTGCAAATTCGACCGGGCGGGATTTTCCCACAGAAAGGACGATCCTATGAATTGTGAGGGAAGTGTTCCCTATTCCCCATTGCCCATTGCCCATTCCCTATTCCCTATTCCCTATTCCCTGTCCCCTGTTTCCTGTTCCCTGACACATGACATCTGACTCAGTAATTGAAATTCCCGGAATAGACCAACGGCGAAAGCGTCGTCAATCCCTGCTGATTGAAGGGGGTGTGGTTACTCTAATCGCCCTGCTGCTAATTATTGTGTTTCCCCTAGTTTTGTCTGACTTTCGCCTGAGCTTGTTGGGGCGATTTTTGGCATTGGCGATCGCAGCTTTGGCAATTGACTTGATTTGGGGCTATACCGGACTTTTAAGTCTGGGTCATGGCATCTTTTTTGCCTTGGGCGGTTATGCGTTGGCAATGCACTTGACATTAGCCCCCTTGGAAGGCGATACTTTGCCAGAATTCATGAGTCTCTATGGGGTGGAGAAATTGCCCTGGTTTTGGCAACCCTTTGATTCCTTTGGATTTGCTGTCTTTGCCGTTATTATTGTTCCGGCTATCGTCGGCGGCTTGTTTGGCTATCTTGTCTTTCGTAACCGGATTCGAGGTGTTTATTTTTCTATCCTTACCCAAGCGGCGACGATTGTATTTTTCAATTTCTTCAATGGTCAGCAGAAACTATTTAACGGTACGAATGGTTTGACCAATTACCAAAGATTACTGGGGGCTGATGTGAATGCCACTCGCACCCAGTTTATATTTTATACCATTACAATTCTATTGCTGGTTGTCTCTTATGCCTTATGTCGCTGGCTGACTCAGGGTCGTTTTGGGCGCTTGCTGGTGGCGATTCGCGATGATGAAAATCGGGTGCGGTTTTCGGGGTACAATCCCACAGGATTTAAGGTGTTAGTCTTTGCCATTTCTGCGGGGTTGGCGGGAATCGCGGGTGCAATGTTCACGCTGCAAACGGGTATTGTTTCACCGAAGGCGATGGATATTGCCTTTTCGATTGAAATGGTGATTTGGGTGGCGGTTGGTGGTCGTGCTACACTCGTGGGCGCAATTCTAGGGGCGTTGGTGGTTAATTTTGCCAAAAGTATTTTAAGTGAAAACTTTGCCGAAAGTTGGTTATTTTTCCAAGGCGGATTATTTTTGTTGGTGGTGACGGTATTGCCCAGTGGAATTGTCGGGTGGTGGCGGTATTCCGGATATCCGGTGTTGCTGAGTTTATTTGGAAAGCGAAAAGAGGTGATTACATATCCCAGTTTAGAAGAAGACCCAGAGGTGCAACGTGAACGAGAGGAAATTAGTCATTAGTTTTAGGGAACAGGGAACAGGGAACGGGGAATAGGTAATTCTAGTAAATATCATTGTCATTATTCCTTTGTCATTAGTCAGCTAAAGTCTTGCTAAACATGAATCAACAAATTTTAGCCATTGAAGATTTAACTGTTAGTTTTGATGGCTTTAAGGCACTCAATAACCTCAACTTCAGTATGGATACTGGAGAGTTACGGGTGATTATTGGACCCAATGGTGCTGGAAAAACCACGTTCCTCGATGTGATTACGGGGAAAGTTCAGCCAACTAGGGGACGAGTTCTGTTTAAAGGACGCAATCTGCGGCGCAAATCGGAAGATGTGATTGTGCGGATGGGGATTGGTCGTAAATTTCAAACCCCGCGAGTTTACCTCAATCTAACGGTTCGAGAAAATTTAGACTTAGCCTGTAATCGCAGTAAAAATGTTTTTTCAACGCTGTTTGGGCGTCCTGCTGCATCGGAACGACGCACGGTGTTAGGGTTATTAGAAACAATTGGTTTAGTTCCCAAAGCCGATTTACAAGCCGATTTACTTTCCCATGGGGAAAAGCAACGGTTAGAAATTGGCATGTTGGTGGCGCAATCCCCGGATTTATTGCTGGTTGATGAACCTGTGGCTGGGTTGACTGATGAAGAGACTGAAAATATTGCTGACTTACTGATCAATTTAGCCGAGAGTCATTCAATTATTGTCATTGAACACGATATGGAATTCGTGCGGCTGATTGCCCGTAAGGTGACGGTGTTGCATGAGGGTTCGGTGTTATGTGAAGGGAGTATTGATGAGGTGCATAATGACCCCCGTGTGGTGGAAGTGTATTTAGGGCGAGAGTCCTCGATTAGCGCCCATCAAATGAAACTGCTGCGAATTGTCACCGCAATGGCTTGGTCTGATGGGGATTTAGCCCCGGAAGAAGCGGAGTTAATTATTGCTCGCTTGAGTCAATTGTTTTCAACGGATAGTGAAGAACAGAAGAAGTTACAAACCGAACTCCGGGATTATTTAGCCGCTAATGTTGATATTGATGAATTGGTGGCTCAAATTGAAAATCCTGAAGAACGGGAGTTAATTCTGAAGTTGGGGTATGAGGTGATTAATGTTAGCGCTCGCACGCCTAATGAACCGACGATTAATCAACAAGAAGCAGCAGCCTATAAAGAACTGATCAAGCTTCTGGATTTACCGGAAGTCGTGGTGAATCGTTTGGAAACAGATACCGCCGAGTCGTTGTGATTGATGGTCGTGAATCATAAAATGTGTTTTTTGTCAAATTTATTTCTGAATAAGCTCAAAAAATTTTGTCATTGGGGTATGCTTGTATTTTGAGAGTTTTGCCGACGCTAGCCAATAAAATAACGCCAGAGTAATGGTTTAAAGCCTGTGTTTTTGCAAATTAGCTACAATTAGCCTATTTTACCATGCTATACAATTTTTAATATATCATACTACAGCCAAACAACAACGTCAAATTGGGCTTTTCCAGGGACTGCTGCTGCCCGGTCAAAATCCCATAACATTTACAAAATCAAATTTTAAACTTTAAAGTTAAAAGTTTTATTTATAATAGCTTCAACCTATAATACCAGTTCAGTTATCGGTGGGGAGGGCGGGTTTTGTTGAAATGTTATCGGTGAATAGCTGATTTTAATCCCTAAACCCGCCCCTACAAACTACGAATACCCGTTCAGTTATCGGTGGGGAGGGCGGGTTTTGTTGAAATGTTATCGGTGAATAGCTGATTTTAATCCCTAAACCCGCCCCTACAAACTACGAATACCCGTTCGGTGGGGAGGGCGGGTTTTGTTGAAATGTTATCGGTGAATAGCTGATTTTAGTCCCTAAACCCGCCCCTACACTAATTCTTGAGTGATGCTGCACTACACTAAGAATACCAATTAATCGCTTCTAGCTATGAGTCAAACTGACCAAGTAATATCTAAAATCGATCATCAATCCTCAACTCAGCTAATGCTGCAAATTAGGGATGTGAATGTTTACTATGGCGAAAGTCACATCCTGCGGGATGTCGATTTAAGTGTACCCGTCGGACAAATGGTTTGCCTGATTGGACGTAATGGCGTGGGCAAAACAACATTACTGAAAACGATTATGGGGTTGCTCAAACCTCGAACAGGTACAATTACCTTAGCCGAGCAACTGATTACCCATAAATCCCCAGATCAACGGGCAAAATTAGGCATTGGTTATGTTCCCCAAGGGCGGGAGATTATTCCGCGCTTAACGGTAAAAGAAAATCTGTTGCTGGGGTTGGAAGCCTGTCGTCGGGGTAGAGGGAACAAAGCCGAGATTCCTGAAGAGATTTTCAGCTTATTCCCCGTGTTAGAATCCATGCTATCTCGCATGGGCGGAGATTTAAGTGGAGGACAACAGCAACAACTTGCGATCGCGCGGGCGTTAATGGGGAAACCTCGATTATTGGTATTGGATGAACCCACCGAAGGGATTCAACCGTCGATTATCTTAGAGATTGAAGCCGCTATCCGCCAGATTGTCAAGTCTACAGGCATTTCTGTGCTATTGGTGGAACAGCATCTGCATTTTGTGCGACAAGCGGATTGGTACTACGCGATGCAAAAGGGAGGTATTGTCGCATCAGGTTCAACCAGCGAATTGAGTCAGCAGGTGATTCAGCGCTTTTTAGCAGTTTAGTTTTAGGGAACAGGGGGAGATGAGGGAGATGGGCGAGATGGGGAAGATGAGGGCGAATGACAAATGACAAATGACGAATGACTGAAACACCAGATTCACAGGATTGACATCTAAAAATTTTACCTTGGAGAGGAAAAGGGTGCTTTGTCTATAGTAAAACAATGACAGTATCGCATTTGCCTTATGCATCACTCAGAATCAGGTATTCTTTCTAACCATCCAGGTGTCGCGACTCCTTCCCCGCCATCGCGTCGCTTTCTTCTGTTTGCTAATCCTGTACTTTGGATCAATCGTATCAGCCGTCGTTGGAGTATTCATCAAAAAATTGGTTCTGGCTATTTTTTAGCGGTGAGTATTGCTGTTTTTGGAACAGCGACAGGATTAATCGTGGGAGAACATTATGATGATAGCGCCAGAGAGTCGTTAGAAATTACCCAGGAACGACTGGATATGTTAGGAAATTTAGAAAAATCTTTTTTTACTATTCAATTGTACCAAGAACGACTAACCTATTTATCAGAAAATCAGTCTTTAGAAGCTGATTTTATTGTGAGATTAAATGAAACTTTAATAAAAAGCAATAGTCAACTCGCCCAATTACAATTTCATTTAAAAACTCATCGTCAATTACCCAGCGATTATAAGAACTCGCCAAAAGATATATTGAATTATTGTGAGCGGGGTTTAGACACCTATCATCAGATCGTTAGCTCTCTTTTAGAAAGACTTAATTCTGAAACGCTTACTCCCAGTCAACTTCAAACGATTCAACCTTTTTTTGTAAAAACGTTTAAAAGCGAACTGATTCCCCAGTTTGAAACAATTTCAGCAAGTTTAGACAAGCTCGTTCGCTTAACGGAAATTCAGCAACAGCAGGCAAAGGCTAAATTTAAGGACGCTAAGATATTACGGGCTAGCATCATTGCAGGGAGTATGATGCTATCAATAGGAATTGCCGCTGTTTTAGCCATCTATACCAGTCGTGCGATCGCCCGTCCCATTCAAGCTGTAACTCTTGTTGCCAAACAAGCCACTCAGGACGGTAATTTTGACCTACAAGCACCCGTCATGACTGAAGATGAAATTGGAGTTTTAGCCACGTCTCTGAATCATCTTATTCAACGAGTCGCTACGCAAATTCGCGACTTACAGCAAGCCCAAGCTCAACTGATTCAAAGTGAAAAAATGTCCAGTTTGGGACAGATGGTGGCTGGACTTGCCCATGAGATTAATAATCCAGTGAATTTTATTCATGGGAATCTGACATACACCCAAGAGTATACCCGTGATATTCTCGAACTCTTACATCTGTATCAGCAGCATTATCCCCACCCTTCAGCAGAGATTCAAAGGAAACTTGACGACATAGATTTGCAGTTTATCCGTGAAGATTTACCCAAAATTATGAACTCCATGCAAGTGGGAAGCGAACGCATTCGCCAAATCATTTTATCCTTGCGAAACTTCTCTCGCCTCGATGAGGCAGAAATGAAACGAGTTGATCTTCATCAAGGAATTGACAATACACTTTTAATTTTAAATTCTCGTCTGACTCAGAATATTAAAGTCATCAAGCAGTATGGACAAATTCCTTTAATTGAGTGCTATCCAGCCCAACTCAATCAAGTGTTTATGAATATTATCAATAATGCCATTGATGAACTCAGTGTTGATTCAGGTTTGGCAAAACGACAGATTTTAATCCAAACCCAACAAATTGCTCCCAATCAAATTGAAATCAAAATTCGGGATACAGGTTCGGGGATTCCTCCAGACATAAAACCTAAAATATTCGACCCCTTTTTTACAACCAAGCCCGTTGGCAAAGGAACAGGGATGGGTTTGGCTATATCCTATCAGATTATTGAGAAACATCAGGGAAAAATTAAGGTAATTTCAGAACTGGGTCAAGGTTCAGAGTTTATCGTCAGTTTACCGATTAAGCCGGAGTAATTCCGTAGATTATACAGTATGCTCTCAGCGATAACTTTCATTTTTACGTAGATCCACGGTTTCGTTGAACTGGTATGATTCCTATAATCTTCCTAGTTATATGAGGAACAGTAAAACGATGTATGAACGCGACTTAATACCAATGAACAATCAATCTACTCCTGTAGATACGGTTTGGCAAGCAGCGAATACCCTATCAACAGAGGAAAAAGCGGAACTGGTAGAACGGTTACTGGGTCAAGAATCGGGATTAATTGTCATATCCGCCACCAGTCATCTGGCTGACTATATCATCGCTCAGACTAACCTATTATCCAGAACAGGTTTGGCGTATGTATGGAGAGCGATCGCGAATCGGATGATTGGCGAAGAACATGATCCTTGGGGTTAACTATGCGACTCCAGCACGTTAGGAAAATCACCACGATTCAGGGTGCTATTCTGGTGAATGATTATAATTGTAATGGGAGTTTCTGGCTCTGGCAAATCTAGGGTAGGTCAAGCCTTAGCTCAACGCTTGGGATGGCAATTTCGGGAT
Source organism: Coleofasciculus sp. A1-SPW-01 (assembly GCF_040217205.1). Taxonomy (NCBI): domain Bacteria; kingdom Bacillati; phylum Cyanobacteriota; class Cyanophyceae; order Coleofasciculales; family Coleofasciculaceae; genus Coleofasciculus; species Coleofasciculus sp. A1-SPW-01. The sequence continues at coordinate 24,235 of NZ_JAVJNP010000086.1, forward strand.
GCTGATGACTTTCATCCTCAAGCCGCAAAAGAGAAAATGAAACAGGCAATACCCCTCAACGATCAAGACAGACAACCTTGGTTAGAGGCGATGCAATCAGCCATTGATCGGTGGATAATGGCAGGTAAAAATACAGTATTAGCCTGTTCAGCACTCAAGTCAAGTTATCGTCAAGTTTTACAGATTCAAGATTCACAAGCTCCCTCTGCTTCCAGACGCGCCATGGCGCGTCTCTACATTGCTTCCCCTGCTCCCCCTGCTCCCTCTGCTCTCTAACCCACCACAAAACTTATTCAGCAACCCCTAATTCCCCCCATTTCCCGGCGAACAATCGGGTAACTCACTAGCGGGAACCACTGAATCGGAACTGGCAAATCCTTGCAATTTTTGTTTATAATCAACTAACTGTTGGCGAACGTCTTGGGAGTCAATCTGACCGATCATCCGATTGACAACATTAATCGCTTGTGACCAGTTTTGAGTACAGACAGCTTGTCGCAATTGGGCATTGAGGTTAGCTGAAGGGGGACTAACTGTTCCGGTAGCACCTTCCGGAGTAACTGTTCCGGTGGCTCCTCCCGCCAGTCGGAAGGAATTAAAAAAGCCCTGAATACTCTTTTGCAAGTATTTTTCTTTGGACGTACCGACTCCTAATAAATAGACCCGTTGATTGACTAAATAAAGCCGATATCTACCAACAAAACCTTCAGAGTGCTGCATTCTAAATGCTTTGCCAGAATAATTATTTAAATTAATCGTTTGCTGATTTAATAGTTGACCCGCCATACTTTCGGATAATCCCAGCACTACTCCGGTTAAAAACTCATTGATTTGACCCGAAGTTTGGAGCATAGTGCTAAAATCCCCCGGTAAATCAAAGTAAGCCACCAAATAGTTCGCTTCGTTGGGACGTTCAACGGTAAATGCATTCAAGTTCAGTGGAGCTAATTCAGTGTTGATTGTGTCCTGTTCTTGGCGAGGTGTACCGGGCATTAAGACAGTGAAATTGCCTTCGGCTGAGGAGAAGGGTTTCCAGATGGATTGGGCGACTTGAATCGGGGGTTCAGCCCGCCCGATTCCCGGTGTTGCCGATCCACTCACCAGCAAGGTGGTGATTAAGAATGGGAGTAGTACCTTGGTATTCATGGCTCTATTTATTTGGCAAGGTTATCAGCCTCACTTTAGCCGAAAAAGACGTATACAGAAAATCCCTACTCTGTTAATGTAGTATGGTTTTGTAGTATAATCTAAAATTATAGGTTTACTCCTCCTGGACTGCAAATTAACTTATCATTCAAAATACCTAGTTTTTAAAAATTTGTTATAACTACCTACCATCGCAAGTCATAGACTTACTTGGACTTTGGACAAAAAAATGAGTTTGCGTAATTTTTACGCAAACTCATTTTTAACTTAATTAAGAGGAATTAATTTGACGATGACCGAAAAGTTTTACTCGTCTTTAACTCCCTCATTTTTCCCAGAGATATCCGGCT
>NZ_JAVJNP010000094.1:0-25408 GCF_040217205.1 Coleofasciculus sp. A1-SPW-01
CCGCTTTAATGTAGCTTGTAACGTATGAGAACCTAATTCGGCATACTCAATCCAAACTTTCTTAAACTCAGGCAAACAGTTTTGCTGCTCAAGATAATTAACGGAATGACCAAAGCGCTTGTACTGCGTCCTTCGGTTAGCCATTGCCGCGTTATAGAGATCGCAGTGCATTTTTCTCGCCCAATGAAGCTGGTCAAATTGAGCCTTGTTTGGGTAAATTCTATAGGTCACTCTACGTGTTTTCATGCCTAGATTTTACCATAAAAATTTAACAACTGCGGACTATTTAATTCCTAGTTTGTCTGCTATCCTTCCCCGACTTACTGTCGTTGAAGTCGGGGAATGCCGCAATTAATTTCAAGTATCGCGACCGATAATTGTGTTTGTTCATTCGCTTGGCACTCTGAACCGTCCACTGTTTGATAGGCTGTAGCATTGGCACGTTTTTCAACAATTTCTGATAGCGATGAAGTCCCGTCAAAGACGCGATTTCATCAGCTAACTCCTTGCAGCAGCTTTTTGGATAGCGAACGACTTGCTCTTCAGCAAAACGTATGACCATCCAATTCCCTTTCAGAAAAAACGTATTGCGATAGCGATCACGCCAGTCATCTATTGAATGAGTCGCACGGTTATTTTGAAAGCTAAACGGCTCATCTACCTCGATGTCCCAACATAGTCCAAGTTCAGGAAACATTAGGGCAAAGTCAACACTGTAGAAAGCATCCTGGTTGGGAATAGGAAACCTTAGTTGAGTGTGAATGCGTTCGCCAAAATATTGTCTCAAAACCGCTCCAAATGTGGTTTCGCTAGCCCCCAGAGGTGCATCACTTATCCCATCAGGCTGTCTAACTCGTCCAGCTAGCAGACCTGTTAACTGAAAAAGATAATCGCGTAGCTGTTCAGACCGACAGCAATCCTCTTCATGAGGAGGTGAGTATTTTTGTCGAAACCTTGAAATCAACTGAGGATATAAAATAACAGGATAACTCATGGTTTGGCAACTTTATGTATTGTAAGCCAATAAACGCCTCAACGTCATCAGTCATAATTGAGACGTTTATTGTTGGTATTCATGACTCAAATTTTCGTTTGGAAACAGGTTCAACCCACAACGCACAGAATCCTGAACTCACCTTTCTTCCCCCCAACGACAACGTTACACCCAGATTTTTCACATCTTGTTGGCAAACGGGTAAATAATCCTGATTCCATTCATACAAGTCACGCGCCTGTCTTCCTTCCTGAGATTTCGCCCAACGCAACAGCGCTGCATCATCAGCGGTCAGACGTTCTCCAGCAACATATCCACCCTTCAAAAACGAGGGAACCGTCATTCCCCCCACAAATCCCACTGCCAGCACCACCGCCGCCGCCACCGAACCCGGAACAATTCTTTGCCAAAACGAAGTCAGTTCCTGCCTGTGAGCTTGACGAATCAAACTAGCCGCCGCCTCGGAAATCGCCGCCTCCTGTCGCCGTACAATCTGCCCCTCACACAACTCCAACGCGCCGACAACCTTTGCCGCCCACCGCTTAAACATAGTATCTAACTCGGCTGGCTTTTCGTTAAGCAGCACCTGAAGGGAACCCGTTGCCAAGAGAATCACAAACAACGGGTCGCTGTAGTTTGTGTAACCCGTGCGGGCAACCAACTCAAAAACCTTGCGTTTGAATTCTTCAGACTGACCCTCAATCAGCTGATCTAAAAGTGTCTTGCTTTGATGAGAACCTTCCCCTTCCTCAAAAAACTCCTCTGCCAGCTCTGAACGTGCCACCAATCATTCCCTCCCTCAAGCTACTTGGTCTTTTTCAATAACCGAGTGGTCTTCAAATGCCTCTACAGTCACTAGACCTGTTTTCTCAATAGCGTTATAAGCCTCTTTCATGAAATTAACCACCCGCTGCTTGGATAAAATGGGCAAATGCTGGCTGTCCTTCCGAATAGCATCAGCAAACGTTAATTGTTTTTGGTCAATCAAATTGCGTTCCATTGAACTCAGTTTGGGAAACTCTACTTCCAGGACTGAGTATTTCTTCTGAAGTTGCTTCAACTCGTCATACAACTTCAAATGCTCCCAGTCATCGCATAGCCCCATATTCTTAACAAAGACATGGCAAATCTTTCCCTTAAACTCCTGTAAAGTTTCCAGGAAAAGCTTAATACTATCATGACCGCCCGTACACAAGAACCACTTATAAATTTGAATGTTGTATTCCTGGGCAATTTCTGAATCAATCAAGCTATTTCCCTTAATCCAATCGGTCACCATCGGATAGACCTGGGCGGGAAGATTCACAAAAACAGGTTTCTTCAATGATAAGTTGAAAATCAAATCGACTTCAAAAGACTTCTTTTCCTGTTCGCTAAAAAAGACTTGATGGCAGTTATCCGGATAAAAAGCTCCCACATCGGGATTGGTTCTATCTGATTCGACAAACTGGAAGTCTAACTCTTTATCCAAACAATACTGGAGTAATACCCGACAAAATAATGATTTGCCAACTCCTCCTTTTTCGCCATCAATAAAGTGAATTTGTGCCATTTTTACCTCTCAAATGAATGATTATCAGAAGTTCATGCGTTTAGATACTTTCTATTTTTGCTTACAAGCCACTTGCATCAAACTCAAGAGAAGCTGCCTGAGAAAAAGCACCCCACGCTCCATCTGATGGTTTTGATAAACCTCTCCGAACTGCCCGAGAGGAAACGACTTCTTGCTGATAAGAAACTAACTCCTCTGGCTTAAGCCCAAACGCCTGCCGTAACTGTTCAACTTGTCCCTCCAAACAGAAAATAGCCTCTTGCGCAGCGGCGGCAAGTTCTGCCTGATTTTTCACACCAGTTGCTTGATAAGCAAATGGTAACCAATAGGCTCTAATCGCCCTTAGCACCAACTCATTTGGAGACACTCCACTTTTGAGATAATCAAGAACAACACTATCCGGCGTATCTGCCATCGGCTGGAACCGGAACAAAATATCCCGTCTTTTACGCACTTGTGGCTACCTCCGTTGACTCACGCAAAGATTCGACTAAAGACTGACCAACAATGCTTTGGAAATAAAGGTACATTCCATAGGCATCGCTAATTCGATTACCCAGTTCTGCATCCCGTAGGTTGGGAGGCAGCTCTACACCATGCCAGATCACATCCACCCCGGCAAAATGCTCTTCCAAGTCCCGTTTGAGATAATCGGCTGTCCCTCCTGATAAAATCACCTCATCCAGATCTCGTGGCAGTACTTCCCGCAACCAGCTTCGCAGCGCCAGGGCATACTCTGGACGACATTCAACAATTGCATTAGTCAGCGCCGCCATTTCCTCTTTGCGTCCCTCACGGGTTACCGACTGCAACAGAGGTTGCAATAGCTTCGGTGAGGGTTGTTCTCCACCAAGGGCGATCGCTCGTGCTAACCTTCCCGTATCCAGACCCGATGTGCGGCTATCTACCATCTCCACCAACCGCACAAATCCAAAAGAAGAGGTCACACGCTTGCCAACTTGTCCCCGTTCTGAAACCAGCACACTGGCGTTCCGGTAGCCCAGCATCACTACTGCACAAGTCTTGCGTTTTAGAGCCATTCCCTCCGATTGCGTCCGCATCAAATAGATTCCTGCACCTTCGGGCTTACAATCAAAGTGCGTTAGCTTTACCCTCAACGTTCCATCCGGCGTCTCAAACCGCTCTAGACCCGAAGCAATCATCGCTTCCAATCGACTAGCATTCTCGTATTCCCCCGGTGGCAGTAGCGCCGCGAGTGCCACTTTAAACCGATTTCCTAAGCCCAGAGATGTTGCTGCCACCCAAACGGCTGCCAATGTTTTGGGATAGGCTCGCTCGTACTTAAGTTGAGACAACCCCGCATTCCCATGGAACCGCTTTGCGGCTAGATAACCTACAGCATAATAGCTTTCGTCAACTTTAACCCAAGCCCTATCTTGTGGTAAAGCTTCTCCCATGTCTAGGCTTAGTCGCTCGTAGGCATCAACGGATGCGGCAGGTACACCAATTACTTCTGGCTCCATACATAACACAGTAGGCTCTCCATTTTTGCCCATATAAATCACTTTGGTGAGAGAGCCACCAAAATCCAAGACCAGAAACAAATCCGGGGGTTTTGGCTTTCGACCCATAACGAAGCTCCTTTCTATTCAACAGTAATTTCACTCAATGGGAATTGTAAAAACCTTGAAAAGACTTCATTGGATTTTCCTCAAGTTCTCCTCAAGGCTATTGTTATTCCTAGCAAAGAATCCCAATAGACTACCATAACCCCTCAGACATAGCGCTCAGTTTAACCTTATCTCCAAGCCAATTTCATCATCTCTCTCTATCAAATGGATGAATTTCATTCACGAAAAATCAACGAATTGAGGTTGATGTTCTCTCTATCTTGTGAAGGATAACTCTCTACAGCTACTTGAGGAAGATTCAGTCAAGTTCTTCCCAAAGAGGGTTTTCATTGAGGCTATCGCCCTACCTCAGAGGGTGATGTCTTTGTCTTTGGTTCAAACGGGAAAGGCATACATGGCGCTGGCGCTGCACTTCAAGCCTTTGGACAAGAGTATCACCTTGAGTTGGTTAACCGACGGCAACCATGGCAACCTGGAGAAGAAGTTATCGGCAAATGGGCTATCTATGGTAGACCAAGGGGCTACCAAGAGGGTCATGCTGGGGCAAGCTATGCTATCGAAACCAAGACTGACTGGCGGCGAAAGCAATCAACTCCACTATCCGTTATTCGTGTCCAGATTGAGGAGTTGGTAACTTGGGCTAACCAACATCTTGACCGTCGGTTGCTCTGTACGGCAATAGGCTGCGGTAAAGCCGGCTATTCCACAGAAGCTATTGCCTCCCTTTGGCTGGAACTGGAGCCGGAAATCCCACCCAATATCTTACTAGCTCCTTGTTGGAGAGACTATTTCAAGCAGCAAGGTTCCGTCTGAACTATTGCCCGACAGAGTATATCTGTTGGGCTATTTTTTTAGAGCGTTAAAAAAGAGCGCACCGTTCCCCACCTAAATCTTCCAAGACGCCGCATTTAAGTCAAAAAATTCATTTTGATACATCCCAAGATGAGGGATAATTGAGGGATTAGTGAGGGAAAATCCACATTATTTCAGGCTATTATAAGTGAATCTGCTAACTTATACGGCAAAATAATACCCGTTGGTTGTTCACGATTTCGACGAATTTTCCTCAAATAACCCTCACACTCTTCCTGAGAGAGCAACGCTCGGCTTTGGTGCTAGATTGAGGAACAGGTAGCCTCCGCCGTAGGAGCAAGCCAAGTGTTTGTTCCCACATTTGGATTCCAAACCCTGAAGGGGAAAGGTATTACTTGGAGTTAGCGATCGCGCCTCTATAGGTTTTGTTACGCTCCACTGTATATTTTCTATGAAAAACACTTGCTAGTGCAGCGCAGCAAAAATACTTGAGTCGCTCAAAACTGCACCCCTCGGAGCGTCGCCAGTCCAGTGCGGACACGATCAATGGGTTCACGGTTAAACCGAGCATTAGGAGCCTGCATGATAGAAAGAACTTGGGTAAATTCGCTGATCGCTTGTTGGCGTTGGTCTTCGCTAAGATTACCATTCTGCCAAGCAATAGCTGTATCCCGCGCAATTTCTCCCAGAATTGTCGCAGCATACCCCGGCGAGTCCTTTTTATTGCTGACTAATAAAGCGCGGAGTTTTGGTACTACATCCAACGAAGCTACTCCAAACTTTCCCAGCCGAATAATTGCGTTATTGCGATCGTTATCATTGGTAGAGTCTAATCGCGCTGCGTAGTAGGGTACGAGATAAGGGAATCCCTGATCTCCATAACCCCGTAACTGAGACAGTGCCTCTCGTTGAATCAATGGTTCCGGGTGCTGCACCAATCGCCCGACTACTGGCAAACCTTGAATTTCTCCAAACTTGAGTAATGCCCACCCACTGGCAAGCTGCATCCAAGGATTATTATCCCCAACAGCAGTAATCAAAGCAGGAATGGCACTGCGATCGCCCAACTTGCCCAAGGCAATAGCGGCATTGACTCGCACCAATTCTTGAGGGTTAGTCGGAACCGAAATTTCTTGCGGACTGCGTGGAAATCTAATAGACAAACGGGGTGGTGGAGGGAAAAATAATCCATTCGAGGAGGGTGGCACGTAACGCCCTGTATCCCTCAGTAGTGGCAACAGGTCAGGAACCGCCGACTGTGCTGATTCTCCCAGATTTCCCAACAGTTCTGCTGCTTGCAAGCGAACAATTGGCTCTGGTGCTTTCAACGCTTCGATTAAGCCGGGTAATGCATCTGTCCCCAACAAGCTTAATGCTTTGTGGGCAACACTGCGAACCAGGGAATCGCCATCATTAAGTACAGTAACTAAAGACCTCGCCGTGTTATTATCCGCTTCCGCTCCCAAGACTTTAGGTAGCAGTGATCCTGAATCTTCAAAAACTGTTGCTGCACTGTGACGCAGGTTAGGATCAGAATGCTGTAAAGCTTCTAACCAATGAGATAGGAGGGGGACAGAAGCTCCGATTTGGGAGAGCGCCCATGTTGCATTCAGCTTAACCCACGGATCAGGGTCTTGCAAGGCTTCGGTTAAGGGAGGTGTCGCTAATGATCTTGCTGGCAAACCAATTTTTCCGAGCGCGATGATGGCTGTAATCCGCAGTCGGTTTTCGGGGTTTCCAGGCGGGGTAGGTGGAAGGCGTCGTTCGTTATCCGTCTCCTCCTCTGTTGTTGTAGTAAGACGAGGAGGAGGAGAAGCAAGAGGAGGAAAAAGAAGAGGACGAGCAGGAAGAACACGAAGAGAACGAGCAGAAGGGCGACGAGCAGGAAGACGAATAGGAGCGGGAGTAACAGGAATACTTTGACTGGGATATCGAGGACTTGATGGCATGGGTACGATCGCCCGACGTCCATCATTCATCATCTCAATCAATCTAGGAACTGCTGGTGCAGCATCATCAGTGAGATTGCCTAATGCTTCTGCTACACCACTTTTGACCAGAGGATCGGGGTCGTCCATCGCTCTGAGCAATGCTGGAACAATATCTTGTTGGGTATCACTAAGTTGTTGAATAATTTCCCGACGTTTGCCAATATCGGCGGTACGCAGTTGTTCAACTAACTCGGCAACAATGATTGGTTTAGCATTCTCCCCTTCTCCCCGCTTTGCTATCACGGCTGGAGACGAGCTAAACTTCTCCTCTTGAGCTGCAACTCGGATCGGGTCAGCCAAGAAACTCATAATTGTTACCAGGCTCAAAGCCACGCCTATTCGAGAACTCATAGTATTGCTCAACTTATAATTTTGTCATGCAAGTAGCAGATAACTATATATTTTCGCAGACAGTTTGTTAAATTGAACGGGAACCGGCTTCGCTCGGTGTTGAGCGATTTAAATTTTTCTTCTTTTGTCCTAACCTGTGTGCGTAGTGCTATAACCCATAAAACCAAGAGCCAAATCGCTCTAAACCCAGACAAGATAGGCATACGGTGTAGCAATTTTTCACAAGAGAACTTCAGGTTAACTGTCCCCCTCTGACTGAGGATACAGCCGACAAATTCCCGCGCCGATGTCCTGAATTTTGTCAATCAAGGGTTGGGGTTGCACTACTTTGACGTTCCCACCAAATCCAGCCACCCAACGCCATAAGTCTACATCCTCAAGTGACCATTTGGGGAAAGTGACTTGAAAGCGATGGGGAAACTCTGGATCAGGGCTGGGAGATAGGGAAAAAATTGATTTTAATCGACGGCTAGTCGGTTTATTCCCTAACGGCGGTGACATCTTCATCTGTCCCGGTGGATAGCGTTTTGTCCCTTCACAAATAAAGGGAAATATACTATCATTAAACCAGAGTTCGACCCGGATTTCCACCGCCGCCCGTTCTGTTTTTTTCGGACTAAGAAATTGTTGTTGATCTTTAACACTATTCCCCAGAAATAAACCCGCACTGGCTTCATGGAGGCGGTTTAGCTTGTTTAACGATCGCACTTGGGCTTGTCGCGATCGCGTGATAGTTTGGGGTTGACCGATAAACAGGCGATCTAATCGTTCAAACCGAAATAAATTCCCGCCTTTTCCCTTTTGTTCTTGTTCAAAGGCTACGTACCAAGCATGGTTATAAAAGACGATTTGCAGACACCAGGCGGTAAAAAATCCCTCGTGATCTCCCGGAAATCTTCCCCCACCCCGATGTCGATTTAATTCTAATAGTTTACCTGATGCGATCGCGTCTTCGAGTTGGTCTAAGTTGCGGGCTAGGGCAGATGGCGGTAAACTGTCGATATCTACCATAGACTGATGAGCTATTGCCCGGACTGGATACACTTCGGTGATATCTAGCTTACTGGAGGTTATGCGATCGCGGAATAGTTCATAGGTTTCTAAGGCTACCGGATCATCAAAACTCTGGGCTTGAGATTGCAGAACCGCAAACACCTGTTTAAGTTCATGACGCCATAGCAAGGCGGTACCTAAAAAGTAACCCTGTCGCATGGGAGTATTCGGGAGTAGTTTATAGGGTTTCAGGATTTTTTCGATATCTTTGCGAACCGTATCCACCGCATCACCCACAAGTATTCCTTCAGTTTTCAACGCCTCAACTAATGTAGGTAAATTTCCACCACAGGTATTCTCTAAAAAGGGATGGTGTAAAATAAACCGAATCGTTGCCAGAAGTCGCTGGAAGGGTTCACAATCAGAATAGGGATGAGTAGCGCTAATTGTCCCTGGTAGTGGTTCGACTTGAATCGGGCGATCGCCAATTGGATATCCGATCAATCCATTCTCCGTTAACCAGTGTAAATCATCCGCGATCGCATCGGGTATGGCATAGATTGAACCCTTACATTTCGCCATCACCGCACAGATTTCCTCCACAGAGGTGGAAAAGTCAGGAACGGTTCCCAATAGGCTTTCCAGACACTGAGGCGCAATTTGTTGTAAATTCCCGATCCCCGGATATGCCAGAATCAGGGAGATTAAATGCAGCAAGCGGTCAAAATCCAACAGCCGAGAGTAGCGGTGTAACTGAATTTGTCCATGTTGGGTGCGGTTGGTGCGATTTACTTGGCTGCGTCTGAGGCGTTGAAGTTTGGTTTGGATTTGTCCGATATCGAATTTACCCTTAACAGGTGTCACCGGATAAACCGCCGCAAATCCCTCAGCCGCTAGGGGAGGAAATTGATGCAGGGACTGGTATAAGCATTTTATCACCGAATCCGGAACCTGACGCGATCGCTGTTTATTCCAGCGCAGACAAGTAGACAGAGGGGTTTTCAGGTGCCATCCTATCCACAGGGGAGATGAGGGAATTGTAGGGGTTTGGTTTCCAAACCCCATTTCCGATGTAGGGGAAGATGGGCTACATCTGTGCAATTGCATCAACAGCGACATCCGCCAGAAACGTTTGGCATTAGTAGCATCATAAATGATCGGTTGACCGGATGCGATCGCGTCTTGGATTTGCTGTAAGAGGTATTGTTCAATTTCCAACCATTCCCCCTGAATCGTGGCGTCACCGTAGAGGGTTTGGCGGATTGCATCGGTGGAGACTATTTTGTAGTTTCCCAGTTTTGCCAATTCCCCAGCCAGGGTTGATTTACCACTGGCGGGACAACCAATTAAAACGTGACAAATTAGTCCTTCGTCCTTTGTCATTTGTCATTTGTCATTTGTCACTGATAACTGTTCACTGATAACTGATAAACGACTCTATCCTAGAGGGGGATGAGATACGCTGTCTATGATTTTATGCGAATGACTAATTGTGTGACTGAAGGGTTTCTGGTGACAAGTTAGGAGTGCATGGCGTGCGCCCGATTTCAACAGCAGGCACCCATTTTAACAGTAAAATCTATTCCACAATTTTAGCCGTGCGATCGCGTCCGGATATCAACTCAGGATATATAGCATTCAGTCCGAATAAATTAGATCAGGACACGATAGTATCGTGTCCCTACAGAATCAATTATTCCTAATTTTGGGTAGGGACATGGCATTGCCGTGTCCTATTATGTTAATCATTTCCATTAATTCGACTTCCAGAGAAATCTAAACTCCAAACAATAAATCACTGTTGCGCTTCCAGAAATAATTCTCGCTGACGCAATTCTTCCACTTCCTCTACAGTTAAATTCGCTTGGTTAGCCATATTCATCGCTTTATCCAGTTCAGGAACCTGCCGAAACGCAGGGGGAATCACGTCCAGATTGGCAGCCTCTTTAATAAAATAAATCCATTTATCCGTTAAACTGTCTAATTCATCCAGCGTTTTCGTGAACTTGGGTAATTCAACAACAATTAATTCGATTTCCGGATCAACATAATCGAACAACTCTTGTTGTTCCTTCAAGCCAAAGCGCGTCAGGAAGTGCTGAGTTTGGTCAAACAGAGGAAAATCCGTAATCGTTAAAGTAATCGCAGGTTTAAGGTACGAATATCCTTCCCCATCGTTTAATTGATTGGCATAAGTTGCCATCAGATTATAAATCACCCGCTTTTCAAAGGACGCCCCTTTGAGTCTCTGCATCTCAATTAAAACCGTTGAGCCGTTATCCAGCACAACTTTGACATCCAGATAGCTATCTTTTCGGTCAACCCCATCTCCAGGATGATAGGGGTCAATGATTTCTAAATCCTGAATAACTGGATTGGTATTATAAATCAAGGCATTTAACAAGCTAATCAGGATATCTTTGCTATCTGTAGAGCCAAAGATTTTCTTGAATGCAAAATCAGTCTTGGGGCTAATGAATTCCATCTTCATAACTCCTCAATTGTTTCAGTCTAAAAAATGATTATTTTTCAATTATACCTTGAGTGGGTAACTGTGATCCTTCGCTCAAGCAGATGATTTGTAGGGGCGGGTTTTACCAATAACGCTCCGGTTCAAACCACTAACTCAACTAAACCCGCCCCGACTCAGTAGGGTGTGAACCAGCTAATTTGGTACAATAGATTGGGTTCGTAGTGAGGGCTTTAGCCCTATCTAGCTAGACGGAGCCAGAACTAAAGTTCTCACTACAAACAAAGCCCTATTTTAGGAGGGTTACGCCGCCATCGTGTGTTAGCGCAGCGTAACGTACCAATGACTCGCTTTTTTACACCAATGGCTCACTTTTTTATTGGTGGGTTACGGCGGATGTCTAATTTGGCGGTAACGTTTTCAATTGAATCACCGCCTAACCCACCCTACGGGTAAGACGGTGCCATCTGTAATAATATCATTTTTCCATCCATCTCTAACGCCATGGTTTCCTGGCGTAATTCCTGCTGCAAATAGCCAACAAACTTTAAAACCGTTGGCAACTGTTCGACTAACGCTTGTCGCGTCATAAACGACTTAATCACATAACTCTTTTCACTCACCATTCCCGCCACAGCACTTTTATACATTCCCGATTGTTCCACCCAACTGATTCCCTCGAATAAGTCAGCCATTAAGGTTTTGGCTTGTTCCACGTAGGCTGATGTATCACAGGGAATATCGATGTCAATGGTTGTGGGAATTAAGATTCCGATACTATGGTCAAGGAACCAAACATTTGCTGAGAACGCTGATAAAAGTTCTTCAATGGGTAAGGGGGATGGATGAGAAGAGGGTAACGGTAAGGAGGTTAAGGATGGAACTCTTTGGCTTAAGGGTTCTTCGGTTTGTAGCGATAGGTTAAATCCTGGAAGGAGACTGTTGAATCCTGATAGAGTTGGGAATTGGGAAGCGTCTAACATTGGTTCATCTCCGTCTCGACTTCTTTACTCTAATGGGATAAGGTGATGCGGTGCTAGGATTTGATGCGAATGACTAATTGTCCTTTGTCATTCGTCATTTGTCATTTGTTATACTCGCTTCCGACAAGAACCAAGCTACGTCATTTGTACTGACTGTTTCACGGTATATGGTGCAACGAAGGGAGGTAAGTTTTGACGCTTCACGTTGTTTTAGGACATGGTTTGTAGGGGCGGGTTTCACGATTATCTTTTCGGTTGCACAAGAGATGTGACTAAACCCGCCCCGACTCAGGTTCTAGATTTCCCCAAGACTTACGCAAAACCTCTATTCGTAGTGGCGTGACTCAGCTAAAATGGTGCAATAGATTGGGTACGTAGTGAGGGCTTTAGCCCTCTACAGCTAGGCGTTAGAGAACTAAAGTTCTCACTACAAACAACGTCCTATTTTAGCTGGGTCAGTCCGCCATCGTGTGTTAGCGTAGCGTAACGCACCGTTGTCATTATATGGGGATCGCGGCGTAAGTCCTGTTTCCCGTGAAATGTCAGGTGAGGGTTGAGGGAATGATATGATGGCAGAGATGGTTCACGAAAAGCTGTGTCGCTACCCCCAACAGGTTACGGCTTTGATGAGAATGGGGTATGAGTCTAGAGCAAAATTTGACGGCTGGAAGCGGGGGCGAAAAACCGGGACTCCCGTCAAAAGTCCTGAAACCTCTGCTGTGAGAGCGTTTCAGCGTTTAGAGCTTGTTGGTAATTACGAATTATTTTCAATAAGCGGGGCTGAAATGAACCTAAAATTTTCAGCCGTCAAAATCTCTGCTAGAATGCATACCTGTAGGGGGTTTCAAACTCCGGAGTTTCCCACTCTGTTGGGAAGCTGAATTAATGGAAACGTCGAGATGCACATTGCGCTAGTGATGCTAAAGATTAATGCAAAGGTGGGCAATACCCACCCTACTAAATCTCCAGTAATTAATGTAGAGACGTTCCATGGAACGTCTCTACAATGTTTTTGCCCTTACCCGAAAACAGAAATAATCAAACCCAATTAGATATCCTATCGTTTAAAATTGGTTCCCTTAATGCATACTATCTACAATATGCTGTAATTCTTCCGACAAACCTCTTTCCTCAAAGGGAAGATTCAATCGCTTAATTTCTCGGATAAAGGGGGTTTTAACCTCTTGCTGATAAGTGCTGATCACATCGGTGTAGCGGTTATCCCTCTGATTCCCCAATAAATAGCCAATCACCTCTTGGGGTTCTACCCCTAATAAATTGTGCATCAGTTGGTTCCGTAAATCAGCCTCCCGTTCCCGTTCATATTGGGCAATCCAGGTTAATAATTTCCACGTTTTTAAATCGGGTCGCAGGTTACACAACCAATAATACATTCCTGTATTACTACCGATTTTATGGAATTGAAAACAGTCCTTTTTGTTTTTCTTATCATAGAACCAAAAAACAGATTTTATATCATTATTGTAAACCGGGAAATTAAGTTGTTTTAATGTCTCCAGTTTTTCATCAAAAATCGGTTGCTTCAAATCAACCTGTAAACGCCGTTTTAGCTCATTGTCTCGGTATTTTTTATCCTGCGGATTTCTAATAAAACCTAATCCGGCATCATTCCAGACAATTAACTCCGGGGCAGATAACCGTTTATTTACCCCCTTGACCTGCAAATTAACTGTTTTAGCCTCAAGTTCATGTTTAATCGCCCCTTTCAAAAACGTTTCCTGGGCGGCGGCTAATAGCGTCAACCCTTGGAGATAATTACCCTTAGCGAAAAACAGTTCAACCAAATCTAAGGCATTAACCACTCGTTGAATCGCCGCCTCTACCTCAAACTCATCTTGGCGATTGTCACAGGTTTTTTCCAGATTAAACCCTTTGACTAAATCATCCAGTTTCTTCTCGATATCCCTATCTCTTACTGTTTCAGAAATCCCTTGATATAAAGTCAACGCCGCACCCGGTAACCCATCCTTGACCAACTGCTTGGCTTTTTGAACTTGCATTCCTCGCCAATACCGAGAACTAGCAATCATCTCAGCTTGGGACTGGAGACATTCCTCATCATCATAATACTGATAACTGACCAGAAACTCCACCCTAGGAAACAGCCCCAGACTAACAAATTGTACCGCAGACGAGATAGCAGGCGTTCCGGCTTGATGGCTGATATACACCAATTCATCTCCTTGCATCTCTAATTCAGCTTGTTTAGCGTACAGCGTCGTTTCCACTAAACCCAGGGTTTTATCCCAATGGTCGAGTCCTCGTCCTGATTCAGGGGTTAACGTCCAAAACTGGGGATTTATCTGGAATTTTTGACGAAAATAAGACTCGATTATCGGTTTCAGTTCGACGGTATCTTGCCAATAGGGAGAATATTTATTATCGACCTGAGATGCCATAATCGCCGATTGGTCAGTTAACAGCACCACAATTTTATCTGGAAACGCGCCGAGTTTTTTCTTAAAATAGTCGTGAAATGAATCCAGTATCGGAAACGCTAAATCCTGATAATTGTCGGGATGCCGTCTGTATGCTAAACCCAACACTCTCGCGGGAATCAGAAATCGCTTTGTTTCTTTGTCTTCAAACTCATCACAACACCAAAATTTATCACAATCTGAAATCGGTTCATCAAAGCGAACCTCTTCATACAGCGACTCCCAATTCTTATTACTCTTGAGTTGAACATCCCGATTACCCATCGTAATTATCCAAATCGTCATACTATCCACTCCCGTCGCAACATTAGGTTAATTTCGGCTGAATTAAAATAATCTCCCCAATAATCCCTGTTGTAGAGACGTTGCATGCAACGTCTCTACAAACCGCTGGACTGACTTTTACCAAACCTGTTCAAACTCCGTATCCCGGCGCAAAAATCGCAGAAATCGGTCTGTATCAGGACATTTCTGTGGGGGAAAAATCGTCAATAACTCAACATATCCCCGCCCCACCCTAACCTCCCCGGAATCATCCCTGACATAATTCGGATACATCCGATGCCAAATCCGTCCCGTTGTCCCCATACTCCCCGTTAAACGGTGAGGATTCTTAATCGAATTCTCCCCCTGATACGCCCCATGAAACCAATCAATTGCCTGACTCTTGCCATCCCTCGCCCAGCGTCCCCAGACTTGCACCCTTTGCCGATGCCAAGGTTCGCGCCACTGTTGAACCGAAGGACTTAATTCATCCGAGGGTAAGCGTTTTTCTGGCGGTATCCACTCTCTCATCACCTGGCGAATCTGATCAATCCCCGCCCCAATATCCGTTAACTGATTCACCGTTTGACAATAATCAATCGCGGGTTCCAAATACTCCCAATGACAACCCATCGCCGGCTTTTTAGAATTCTGCAAATACTCCGGATAAAATAAGTAATGGTCAACCCGACGCCAAGACTTACCCAATCCCCCCAACAACAGGGCAAACTTGACCAACGCCGCCGCTATCTGGGTGAATTGTTGGGCTTGACTCGTCGATAAATTGCCCGACATCGCCGAAATGCCTAAGCAACCGCTTTTGAGATGGTACAACGGTATCGAAGCCTTAGAGTTATTCGGTTGATAATCACGCCGCTGTAACTCCAACTCACCCGCCGCCACCTGAACCTGCACCTGCAATCCCCCGACAATAGAACCATTCCCCTTGCCAAATCCGCCCCAAAGCCTTTGGGTAAATTCCTTAGCCGTCTCTGCATCCGTTAACCCACTCAATAACCGCAACGTATGACCCCGGAGGGCGGCTTTGAAACTATTGGGACGAAATTCTGCTAATCGCTGCTGATGTTCGCGAATTAAGGTTGAGGCGACGCCTTGTCCTTTTAACATCACTTGTAACAGAGGCGGCTGTGACGTAACCGGGTGAAACTGACCATAACCCGCACTAACTCTACCGCCAATTCCTTGGGCTAACGCCTGTTCCCAGCGTTGCCAAATCTGCTGCCATTGGGACTCTTCTAAGACTTGGGTACTAGAAATCCCAAATCGTAAGGTGACTTGATACAACGATATCTGGGCATTAGCATTCGTGGTTTCATCAGCTATCACCTGTTTTTCCTGTTGGGAATGGACAATATCCACCAACCGTTTTGTCCAATTCATATCCACCGGATAGGCACCATGAAAGCGTAAAATACCCGGTTGAGTTTCAGAGTCTGAGAGTTTTCCCCCACAATAGCGTAACCCTTCAGCGGGAGAACATTGGCGCAAAAATGCCCCCTTCATACTTGCACCCGAATAATAGGGAAACCCTTTACCGCCAATAATCGGGCGAATAAACCCTTCCTCTTGTCCACTATTAGAAACTAAGCGCCAGGAAACAGTATAATCCCGCGTTTGCACACCCGTACCAAAGTCTGGAATCGAGGCGGGGGCGGCGGTTGGCGATGAAACAGGTTTGGGTTTTGTGGGACGCGCCAAGGCTTTTGGGGTGACGCGGGGACGTTTCCCTGGGGCAGATTTCCGGGGTAAGGGCGGTTCCGGTTGGGGCAAACTCGATTCCGGAAACACCTGCTTCCACTCCTCCACCCAGCGATGGGAATCTTGACAGGATGCATTTTTTATTACTCGTTGCAACTGACAGCGATTTTTCACGGGGGCGCGAAACATCATCGGTACATTGTTATGATTCATCGGTATCTTTAGAGGGTTTTTTATAGCGTTGAGTCCACCAGACTAAACTGTCACAGAGTTGGGTAAGTACCGTCAGGGCAATGCGTTGGTGTTCAATCGGAAATTGGTCTTTATCCCAGAGTTGAGTCACCATCTTTTCAATGTCTGCGGTTTTCCCCTGACTCACATCTTCGTTGGGAACATTAATCCCCGCCTTTTTCATCAGTTTGACAAAGGCGTTCCAGGTATCTCGCCAATATTCCCCAGCAATGCGGGTTTTCGGTTTATTGATTAGGCGCAGATGTTCCCCCCAAAATCGTTCTAATCCGTAGGCGACAGTGACGCGCATTTTATGGGATTCGTTGAGAACATCCTTATCCCGGTAATCGAGAACCAAACGTTGTGCTACTCGGTCTAAATTATAGGAATTCCAAGCCATATTAGTCCTCCTGATGAATTGTGAGTTGGCAATGTCCAAAACCAATGGATTCTAATCCACCTAAATAAATGTCACCGGATAGGGAATCGGTGTTAAAGGGTGTCCAGGGTTTGGGTGTGGGTTTAATCGCAATGGGAAAGACTAAAATTGTGCCTTCGGGTAGGGCTTCGGTATTGAAAAATGCCCCTTGGCTCGCTTTTTTCTCGGTCTTTTCTAATGCCACACGACTCTGACGGTATAATGCCATGTCGTGAATCATTCCGATATCCTTATCATCAACCACCACGGCGGGAATCGAGGATTCATCGCGGTCAGACCAACAATATAAATTCGGGGGAAACCAGGGAGATAAATCGACTTCGTGGTCTAGGGTTAAAAAGCCCAGGTTGAAGAAGAGAACTTTTTTGCCTTTGTCTTTTTTATGCTGGGATTTGGGTGCGTTTAATCCTTTTGCTGCTGTATAGGGTTTAGGAATTGAGATATCCTGCAAAGTGGGAACTAATTGACCCACAATCCGACGATATCGCTTCAGTAAACTGGGACAACTCACCCAGACAATAGGTTGACCGGGACAAAAGACGGGTAGCCAAACAATGGAGGCTTGTTCAATTTTAATCCGAGATTCCGTTGTGGCATCGGTTTGGCGGGAGTCTGCTTCATGACCATACCAATAATTCTCCTCGGCTACGGCTTGGTCTTGTAAGGATTGGGCTTGATTTTTTAAGGTTTCGGCATTCTCGGAATCTGTTTGGGCTTGATTTTTTAAGGTTTCAGCCTGTTCCAGGAGTTCAATCTGACGCATCATTGTTCGCAATCGACCGCGAATTGAACTACCGGGAATTATTCCGGTTTGGGTAAAAGAGTCACGGAAAATTAGGTTCAAATTCCCGCTTTCTTCACCAGCCGTTGCACCGACGTGCAAGGGGGCGAGGGTTTCAATGATACCGTAAGCTTGTTTAGTGTTGTGCATGGTTTTGTTCCATCGATTATTAGCTAACTGATTTAATTTCTACGGGTAATGCCAAGCCACACCCCAGGTGTTTTAAACTATAGCCTTCATTAGGAAACCATTCCTCTTGCCACTCCCACCAAGATTGATTTAAAGGCTGGTCAAAATAATAAATAGTTCCGGGAGGAACGGCATAGCGTCCGCGCCCTAATTTCCCACCAGCGCTGTACCGATAGGGGATGGCTTTATCGGTTAATAGGTGTACGGGTTTAGGAAAGTTTGGGTGTTGGGGATAGCGATAGGAATAGCGGGTAGACCCCCAGACTCCAGGTGTAATTAAGGCGAGGGCGTTTTGAATCGGTTGCTGGAAAAGATTGATGATTTTTTTAGATTTAATGGATGCTGTTTTAATCTCAACCAGATGATTCTCACCGCCGAAGCGATACCAACCCGGTTCTATTTCATGAGTGGACAAATAAACGAGGCAAATGTCTTCGGGAAGTTGCACGGCATTTTCCAGAAATAAGCCATCTTGGGATAAGGTATGACGTTCTGTTTTTTTCATCCGAGGATGGAGGATAGGGATATAGTCCCAGGGAGATTCTTCGGCGTCTTGACTTTGAATGATTTTCAGCGGACTTTGCCAAGAGGTGATGGTTTGCCAGGTGTAATCGGGTTCGATGTCAGTAGTTTGACGTTGCCATTCTCCCTGGTTATTCAGATACCATTCATCAACGCCTTTTTTAGAGAGAATTCGATGTCGGGGAAGGGGAACATAAAACTGTTGTTCCTCTTTGTCTTTTGCCCAAAAGGGTCCGGCGACAAAGAGGTTTTCTTTTAAGTCTTGTTTAATCTTGGGGTTATCATAATTGGCACTAAAATAAAGTCCGGATAGGGTGGCGGCTTCTGGGGGAAATTTAGCCCCGGAACGTCCGACGAGGTTTTCTGGTGAAAGAAATGCCCCAGCACTGCCATACATTAATCCTAAGGGTTTGATTATAATTAAATAGTTGAACATGGATTTGTCAAAACACTGATTTCACGGATTTGTTGTCCAGATTTTGGTCGGGAGGCAAAGCTTATTTATACACTGATTTCACAGAAAGGTTACTTCTCTCATTTTGACAGGGGGATTAGGATTTTAACGGCGATTATTTCGTCCTCTGTTTATGTCATTGGTTAAAGAGTCGGGGCGGGTTTATTTCTATCTGGGTTAAGGAGAAGGAATAATGGTAAAACCTGCCCCTACAGATGCGCCAATAAATGAGATACATCATGGGTTATTCTCCGTTGCGTAAAAAATACCAGCCAACTAAGCCAAAAGCATGGCGGGATTTGAGTTGTAGCAGGTCATTATAAACATGATTCCAGTTGGGTTCTTGTTCTGATTGTTGTCCGGATTGTTGCCAATTTGAGTAGGTTTTATCATCGCGATCGCGGTATTGTTTGAGTATCTCCAAATAGTGCCAAGGACAAGTCCATTGCACATACTGCCCACTGTTAAAAACCACCCGAATGGTTACCCGATTTCGCCCTAAGCGTTTTGCCTGTGTCTCCGCCTCCCGACAATGTTGTAGTACATCTCGTTGGGGGACACTCCCAGCGACCCAAACAAAGCCGACACTTAGGGTAATGTCTCGCTGATGTTGTTGCCATTGTTCGGGTAGGCTAATTAACCACTCTAAGGCGGTTAAGGGGGGAATCGGATGGGCGGAATCAGGACTATAAAGAATCCCTAAAAAGTCATCTCCACCTGCATAAATTACTCTACCTTTATCCTTGGGAAATTTAGCCTCAAACTCCTTACCCCATTTCCGCAAAGCTTTGGTAAAGGCTTTAATCCCCGATTCTCCTTGTTGATCAGCAATTTCTACCAATTTATCCCCCACTTTATCCCCATCGCCCATAAACCAACCCGTCCATTGTCCCGGTGTTGTTTGAGTGGGTTTGCGGTCAATATCTTGGAAGCCGCTATCCAATGTTTCCATCTGAATGGACGTTGCCAATTCAGGCAAGGTGACTAAGCGTTTAACGAGTTCGGGAATATTGAGTCGTTCATTCGGAGCAATATATTTACCTTCAGTTTGACGTTTATCCTGAGTTTTTTTGCCATCTAATATCCAAGCCAACTCCTGATAAAAAGCCTGAATTTCGCGGTCTTCTCGACTATAATTAATAAACTGAGCATTTCTATCCTCAGCCCCCAATCCCTGCCACGCGATCGCATCGGTTCCCGTAAGGCTTGAACTCTCGCCAATCCAGTTAATTCCTGTCCAGTTCCGACGCAGTTTACGCTGTTCTAGTTGCTGCATCGCTATGGGAATTGAATCCCCTTGCCCCCAAAAAATTTCCCAAGTACATTTTTGCCATTTTCGCCATTCTTTATCCCAGTGATAGGGAGCAAATTCAGATAAGTTTGTCTGTATCCAGTCTTTACAGATGTCCAGAATGATTCCCCAAGCTGTGATTAAGGCAGTTTTAATCTGATTGTCAATCTCTGAATCGCTAGTTTCTGGGGGGAAAACATCTTTAAGTAAGATCCGGTTTGGCAATCCTTTTTCCACAGTCGGTAAGCCGGGAGAAATCACTAAATCATTTTTATTTTGATCATCAGGAATTAAAATATCAATTAAGCGACGGCTCAAGTGAGACAAAATTAATGATGCACCAAATAAGTCTCGGAGTTTCCGAGATTTTTCGATAAAACTTTGAACGGGCGAAAAGGTAATGGCGATGTAAATAGACATGATTTCTTAGGGGATGACAGGGGACAATTTTGATCACAATGGTTCCCTATGCCGTTTAGAGACTGGATATCAAGTTTCCCCTCCTTTCCTGACTAGCTATCATGCTATCAGTTTAACCCCTGGTAA
The DNA here is from genome assembly GCF_040217205.1 of Coleofasciculus sp. A1-SPW-01. NCBI lineage: Bacteria > Bacillati > Cyanobacteriota > Cyanophyceae > Coleofasciculales > Coleofasciculaceae > Coleofasciculus > Coleofasciculus sp. A1-SPW-01. The sequence goes on from NZ_JAVJNP010000094.1 coordinate 20,635, forward strand.
TCCAGTGTCAATCCTGGTGATGCGAATGACGAACGTGCCTCACCAGATGGGGTGACACAGACGAAAATCCTTATGTCTCATTTCCAAAAAGACCACATAACAGAAGGTTTACCTAGAGAGGTATAGAGCGATGTTTTGATGCGATCGCGCTTTTTCAGTTGTGCGATCGCTTTTGATTTGCAAGCGTTTTGGACGCAGGTCAGCAATAGGGCGCACGTCGGTGCGCCCCTACGGTCTCTTTTATGTATTTGTTGGGCAGATTTCGCCGATTAATTTGGGCAAAACCCTGTGGAATCTCTGTAGGGGCGACCCGCTTGCATCAAGTAACAACACCTGTCCACTCAATTTGATCGGGTCGCCCTCTCTCGTTCACATCGTTTCCATTAATTCGACTTCTAGGGAAGTCTAAAGCTGGTTATGAATGTAGACTCTGCTCTATATCAAATCGTTTCCATTAATTCGACTTCTAGAGAAGTCTAAAGCTACGGAATTTGCGCTTGCTTCTCCGGGAGATGTGTTGTTTCCATTAATTCGACTTCTAGAGAAGTCTAAAGAGCCACCCGATGGGAGCCTCTCTCTGAGCCAATTCTACACCCCCAATTTTGTAGGGGTCAAGATCTGAGGCGAATACTTGCAACTCATTCTCAATAATTCACTTCACTCAAAGCCTCAAACCCTTACCCAGAGCCAGGTTTGTAGGGGTCAACGAAAAAACAACGCTTTCAGCCATCGCCTGACCCCTACCCGATTACTGTGGATCGAACACCACCTCAAACTTTGCCCCTGGTACATAGCGCTGCAAAAATCTCACCTGATCATCCGCATCCTGACGGTTACAGAATCGGGCTACCGTACAGCACCTCGCATCAGGTAATAAACGGACAATTGTCCAAGGGTGCGAATCATCCTCTCCTGACGATAAACATACCTGATCCTCCGCCAATCCTATCATGCTTTCTCCTCTCATACTCTCCAAAATCCGCTTAAGAATTGACAGAAGTCGTTTCCTAGAAGGATGAGTATTATCAGGAAGCAAACGCCATTCCTCTACAGGTGCAGGTAAATAAGTCAAACGATAACAATAGCTACCCGATTGACTCACCCACCACGACAAACGACGCCCTTGTTTTTGACAGTCATAACCCTTCTGTCGGAGAACAGCACAAATTTTCTCCCCCTCAATGCGAAGGCGTAACCAGTCACCATGTTTCATGACCAATCCATCCCCAATCACAGACACCGTGCGATCGCACTCTCACCCCAATCCCCCCTCTAACCCTGGGTTTCATCAAGTTCAGAACATCCTGGCGATCGCACGTTTCCTAACGTAATTGAGTCAAACAATCAAAGCCATATCAAAATTCATTAGCGCCAAATTTCGCAAATAATTCGGCATCGGACGACGATAGCATCAGTCTCACCAACCGCCTTGGGTTTAAACCCAAGGCTAAAACCTCAAGTCAGCTTTAGCTGACTATCTAACAGTTGTGTTCCCTCTACCTCTAACGGTTGTAAATCCTCTTCCCAAGCCGTATCCGCCACCCTAACCACACCCCAATCTGGGCTACTATTAAATAGAGGTTTCCCCATCACGCGATCGCCAATTTGAAACTCAGCCTTTGACTCATCAGGAAAAACTGGACTCTTGGGAGTAACAACCCGTGCCGCCATTCCCGCTAATGCCAAAGAAACTCGGTCAGAAATCATCATTTTATTTATCCCCAGAATTCATCACCTGAAGACATTGAATAGAATTCCCCCATCCCTAGAACCCTATCTCCAGCAAACCATTCAATCAAAAGAATCACGAGTAGCGTTAGTGAAACTCTATCGTTCTCAGATAGAAAAAGGTTCTCACGCCGCCATGACTCCCCTGCTGAATCTCTGTCTGGATAAATCACGAGATGTTGCCCAATCTGCATCCTGGGTTGTTCTGGATTTTGCCTCCCAGATTCAAGCGGCTTCTCAGATAGCACCAATCTGTGTTCAATCTCCAATTACGGGTGTGCGTCAGAATGCATTGAAGGCATTAATTGCGGCGATGAATGGGGGTTTACAGGTGAGTGAAACAGAAATTGAAACCCTTTTTAACGCCTTAGCTGAGGATAAAGCGCCGGAAGTCTTACAGCTTTTATATGAACTGGTCAACTGTTGTCTTTGGCATCATCATTCGATTTCCCAGGAATTAGCCCAAGCCACATTTAAATTAACCCAGAGGTTAGTGGAACAGAATCATAAAGCCACCCTGGATATGACAACGAAAGCGGCATTCATCACCCTAAATCAGATGCTCAATTTAGAGGATTCTCGTCTAGTTCTCCCCATCAGGGATTGTACCAGAGCGCTGTTACGAGCAACGGATATTGGTCAAAAAGTTGACCGATTAATCATTACTGGAATTTTGACCAAGTTAGCCAAGTATAACTCCGAATTGCTGACGCAAATTGTCCGAGAGGATTTGGTAATAAATGGGCGAGTATTACCAGCAGCGAATCTTTATGCCATTGCCATCGCCATTGTACATGACCAGGGAAAAAATGCACCCTTGCTGAATGAAATTTTGCAGGATGAACGATTAACCAATGACGTGAAAAGTCGAATTCTGCGGGAACGGGGACTCTGATAGGATGTTCAGCCTGAACTCAGGCGCAAATAATACCACTAATTTTAGGTTTTAGGACAAGTCATTAGACATCTCCAGAAATGAGATTTTTACCTAGACAGCGTAAGGCTTTCAGATTCTTTCTTGGAGATGTCTATTTTCTATAGCATTTCTCATAAGGATGAGATACTTACTTATATGGGGGCGCAAGGCAAAAGCGCCCCTACGGTTTCTTTTCCGTAATCGGGGCAAATTGCATCGATTAATTTGGGCAAAAACCTGTTAAATCTGTGTAGGGGCGACCCGCTTGCACCAATTCACAACACCAGTCCACTTAATTTGATCGGGTCGCCCTTTCTGGTTCCAATCGTTTCCATTAATTCGACTTCTAGAGAAGTCTAAAGAAGCAGTAATCTTGCGGGACGGCCAAACTGCAGAACAGTTTCCATTAATTCGACTTCTAGAGAAGTCTAAAGACTCAGTTGTATGAGCACAGATTTACGTGAAAACGTTTCCATTAATTCGACTTCTAGAGAAGTCTAAAGTTTACATTACATGGTTTTCGCCTGAATATAAAGGAGGGTTTCCATTAATTCGACTTCTAGAGAAGTCTAAAGCAGAAGATTTGATCCCCTTTGCTGGGGAGGTTCTTGGTCGTTTCCATTAATTCGACTTCTAGAGAAGTCTAAAGGGTATTGGGATCGGATCCGTTACCATCTCTGGTGTCGGGTTTCCATTAATTCGACTTCTAAAGAAGTCTAAAGAATGACAATAAAGCCCATTTTCAGTACAACACACCCCCCGTTTCCATTAATTCGACTTCTAGAGAAGTCTAAAGAGCCACCCGATGGGAGCCTCTCTCTGAGCCAATTCTACACCCCCAATTTTGTAGGGGTCAAGATCTGAGGCAAATACCTGCAACTCATTCTCAATAATTCCCTTCACTCAAAGCCTCAAACCCTTAACCAGAGCCAGGTTTGTAGGGGTCAACGAAAAAACAATGCTTTCAGCCATCGCCTGACCCCTACAAACTAACCCATCACATCTTATAAGGCATCGGTCGATAAACCTCCTGTTCCCCCATCAAACAAGCCACATACTCCCAAACCTGCAATTCCAGACAACGGTGATAGTTAACCTTATACCCCGTGTGACCATGAGTCACCCGTGTTTGCAACCGTTCCTGCCAATGCTTCAGGAACTTCCTCAAAGAATCAGGATACAAATACACCCCTCCCCGTTCATCCGGTGGCGTAAAATCCTCCGGAATAAATATCTGAGAATTCGCCAAATACATCACCGTTGAATCCACAATCGGGGCGCGAAACTCTTCGACTAAATCCGACACCAACGCCGGATGATTCTGCCGGGGAACGTGCAAATTCCCAAAATGTGTGTGTAACCCCACCGTCTGCACCAACGAATAGATATTCTGAAACAGCAGCGTATATCCCAAACTCAGCATACTATTAATTGGGTCAGTCGGCGGACGACGAGTGCGCTTCTCAAACACAAACGGTTCTTGCACCAAATGTGTCAACCCCTGAAAATAAACGTGCGCCCCCTGTCCCTCATATCCCAACAGCACCTCAACCGACTCCACCCCAGGAACCTTTTGCATCAACCCTTCCAAATCCTCAATCGCCTGAATCACCGCCTTTTGCTTGCGACGACGATTCAACCGTCGCAGTAACGTGCGTGAATTATGCAACTTCCCCAACACAATACACTTTGCCTGCTCCCGCGTAAAATCCGGGTCAAGGGAACACTGCACCTGACGCACCAAATAATCCACCTTCGCCATTCCCTCCGTTTGCAACCGCCCAAAATAACGCCCCTTCTGAGACAAATACAACACCGGAATCCGCCGTCGCAACGCCAAACTCACCGCCCCATGGGATAAATTACAGCACCCAAACAAAACAATATGACTCACCCGATTCACCGGCACCTTACCGGAAATAACGGGTCTAAAGCCTCGCCTTAAGAGAGCGACTTTTTATCTTTGATCTTTAGCTTTCGGATTAGCTCCTTGGACTTTGGACAAAAAAATGAGTTTGCGTAATTTTTACGCAAACTCATTTTTAACTTAATTAAGAGGAATTAATTTGACGATGACCGAAAAGTTTTACTCGTCTTTAACTCCCTCATTTTTCCCAGAGATATCCGGCT
>NZ_JAVJNP010000098.1:0-5786 GCF_040217205.1 Coleofasciculus sp. A1-SPW-01
GGAAACCCTGATCCATCAATACTTTGAGGCGTATGGACAGTGGATAAAGTGCCAGGAAATGGGGTAGCATCCTTCCTAAGTATGGCATCACCTTGCTCAGGGAAAATGTACCCTTGCTCCCCCAGCTCCCCCAGCTTCCCCAGCTCCCCCTCACCTCACCACTTATTCAGCAAGCCCTAAGTAGGTGGGGACAATTAAAGTTGTTATTTGTCTTATGTCTTATGTCATTCGTCTTATGTCATTGTTTTTTGATAAAATTGCCAGGTTTGTTCGATATCCTGTCTCATGCGCTGTCGCAACTCATTCGGGAACATGACTTCTACCTTGGGTCCCCAAGCGCGGAGTCGCATGATTACGGTATTGTCCTGTTGGCGATAGCGGAGGATGTAATAAGCCGCATCGGGATGGGCGTGAATATGGGCTAAAAGTTTTTGGGTATTGGGTAATTTTAAGTCCTTAATTAATGCCTGTGCTGCTTCAGAACTATCTAGTTTTTCAAAGGTCGGATGACGGAAGGAGTTGTCGATGTAACGCTGGGCAAAATCAGCATCAAACCGTAGCAGAGTTACATCAGATTTTTCATAGAAATCAAAGCCATAAGCGGCGTCTAATTCCTGTTGAATATAAGCAGGAGCATAGTTTTCCGGATAGTTGATAATGTCTGATTTTGAGAAAGGGAGATGGGCAGTATCCCAAGGCAGTTTTTGATACTTGCTTATCCGTTCTAAACGGTAGTTATACCATCCCACTGGCGCTTGGGTTGCTGTTTTCTGCGGTCTTTGACCAAAGGCGCAGAGGTAGTAAGCTCTCTGATAATAATATAGGCAAACTGGGTAAATGGTGTAGTTTTTAGTTTGATTTAAGGAAGCACTGTGATAGGCAATTTGCAGCGGTGGAGTAGGCGTCTCTTGCCAAATTTCTTTGAGGCGATCGGCTAAATCCGCTGAGGTTTCCCGCAATTCTTCCTTAACTACATAGTCATGATGGATAAATAAGCGTTGTTCGCCATTAATTTTTGTGAATAACAGTTGGGCAATAGTCGATACATCATTGGTAAAAAATCCTAAGGTTCCTTCATAGGAAAAATTAGGGTCGGTCGTGAATGGTTCAAGGATAGCAGCCGTTGACCGTTTGCGGAATTTGTGAATTGGCTTTTTGGTTGTTGTTTGGGGATTGATCAGTTGTCGCTCTAGGAACGGAGTTTTAAGTTGAGACAACTGAGTTAGGTGATTGCGTAAGGTACGGTCAGTTGCAGAAAAAATGGCAGTTGATAAGAGTTTGTCAATATCATTTTCCTCTAACGTATATCGAGATTTTAAGGTAGCAATGAATTGATTGGTGAAGGATTCGGTATATTCGGGAAATAGCCAATCGGAGAAAGAACGAGTTTTATAATGATCAACTTTTTCTTTGAACTTCTTTAACCAATCCGCACAGTTAAAGAGTTCAGTTTCAAATTCGATAAAGAAGTGACTATCGCGGTCATACAATGACCGGAGTATGACCCACCGCCGAGCGCCACAGGCTAAAAGTGTGAGGCAATTTTTGGATTGGGTTGGAGTCGATGGATGATTAGAAACTTGCAATAGTTCTGGTACAAGGGTTTCTAAGCAGTGGACGGTGGGCAGAAATTCTTCAGCAGACATGGAGTGATGGGAGGTAACGACTTTGTTTGTAGTGAGAACTTTAGTTCTCGCTTCGCCTATCTGGAGAGGGCTAAAGTTCCCTCACTACGAACCAATTCTAATCCACTAATTAAGGTGTGCCACGCCGCCATCGTGGGGAGAGCGTTCGCGAAGCGTTCCCGAAGGGTGGCGTAACGCACCTTAATCTTACGGGGAACAAAGCAGATCAATTAAGGATTGGGGGAGTTCTTCATAATGATCGAGCAAAAAATCCACGATTGTTAACTGGCGCAAGTCAACGGGTTGAGGGGAACGATGGTCTTGACCTCGGTTGAACCAACATTGAACGGTTCCCAGGGAACGAAAACAAATGTGAGAAATTTGCTCATAGGTGACACCCCATTTGGCATAAAACTTCTTGGGTGTCATCTTTAATTTACAGTAACAATATAGGTCAATGATGTATTGTTCTCGCTGAGTAATCGGGCGGGGATTGTGGGGTCTTTTGGGATGATAGCGTCCGGTTGGGGTACGCACCAGTAGAGGCTCTATTTCCTGATCCAAATGGGTGGGATAACGGTATAGGTTGTCCTCATCTTCATGGGGAGAATCGTTAAGTGTTGAGTGTGTAGGGGCGGGTTTAGGAACAAACAGGAATTGTTTTACCCAACTTGGTGGCAAAACCCGCCCGTCTTCTTGGGTTACGTCCTCTATTTCTTCACTGTGACGCAGAGTGTTTAAGGCACCAGCAATGAGTTTACCATTCAGGCTTTCGGTTAACTGCTGGATAAATAACGCCGCGATCGCATGAGCTTCAGCATCCGTTAGGTGCATTTGAGCCGCATCGAAGTCAATGTCGCTGTGGTGCTGGATCAACGAGAGGAGTTGGGCGATACCCAATTCCGCTAAGACTTGCTGGATAGGGGATTCAGGTGTATGGCTGGGGTCGAAGTTGGGGGAGAGGTGTGTCATGCTTTTTTCTTCTTTGATACTTAGTTTTTGTGTGTTTGTAACAATGTTATAACATAATGAGTAAAATAAAAACCCCTTTGTCAGCAATTAGACAAAAAAACGGCATCCTACTAAGTTTTGTAAGCAAGCCTCAAACCCTGACAAAGGACGAATGACGCACCGACTTAGAGGTTGGAAAGCCCCTATTCTTACTGCCTGCCATAGTAGAGACGTTGTATGCAACGTTTTTACCCAATGATGATCGAAAAGGAAGGTTAACTTATGTCAGGCTTAGTTGTTACACCGATGAATCAGGAACACCGAATCATGGCTTATTCAATACACCTTGAAGGCGATACTCTGAGAGTGGATTTTGCCAAAACTGATGAAGGGAAACCGATTCCGGCTGCTGGTGATGTCATCGTGCAAGATGTGCAGACTCGTGTGAGGCAAATGATTGCTTCTGGAGAACTTTCCGGGGGGAATCTGCTCAAGATTAATGGGCGGATTTCAGTGGGGGCGAGTTATACTCTGGCTCATGAGGTGGCGCACCTGTATCGAGTGGTTGCAGTGGCGGATACACGGTTGGGAGCTTATGTGGTGGTGAGTAGTACAACACCAGAGTATCCTTTGGCTGCGACCAAATTGTCCGCGATGTCAAGGCGCAGTTACAAGAATTAATTAATTCGGGGCAATTAACAGGCGGAAAACTGCTGAAAATCAATGGGCGTTCAACGGTGTTAGCGTCTTTTGTCCTAGCACTGGAACTGGCTCATCGCTATAGTGCGATCGCAGTCTTTGATCCGAAAATAGGCTATCGCGGTTTAGACCGTTATATTATCACGATTAGTCATACTCCAGATTACCAGGTGGGAGACCGGGTTGATATCAAGCGTGACCCCTGTCAGACGGTGAAAGTGGTGCTATGCGGCGCTCCCAATACGGGAAAAACTGTTTTTCGGGATGGGTTGAAAGAGGCAATTCTGGAGCGAGAGGATGTTCCCCAGGATTTTTACACCATTTCCGGTTGTCCGGATGGGGATGGTTCCTGGTTTGCACAAACAGCACAGAAGTATCCGGAGTTAGCGGCAGAATTAAAAGCTGAGTATAAGGCGAAGTTTACACCAGAATTTGCCCAGGACAAAGCGCGAACGGTTGACGTGATTAAAAACTCATTATTACTGTTTGATGTGGGGGGCAAGATAAGTGCAGAAAATGAGTTAATTATGGCTCAAGCTACCCATGCAGTGATTTTAGCTAAGTCGGAATCCGAGGTAGCCGATTGGCAAGGGTTTTGTCGCCAGCTAAATTTGACTGTGATTGCGATTATTTATAGTAGTCTTGATGCCACAACTGATACGATTCAAACCCAAACGCCGCAGTTAAGGGGAACAGTTCACCGACTGATTCGGGGTGAATCGGTGAAAACTCGTCCCATGATTCAAGAGTTGGCAAAGCAGTTAGTTGAGTTAGCTAGTTTGTAGTAAGGGTAGGGGCGCACCGATGTGCGCCCGTGTCAACTGAAGCTCAACCCCTCACCAGAAGCCCTCACCAGAAGCCCCTCTCCCAAGCTTGGGAGAGGGGAGCAAGAGGGGAATAAGAGAATCTGGTTCCCCTTCTCCCACCCCCCTCGTTCCCCCCTACAAGAGGGGGGAGGACAGAGGATGCTATCGCTTTTATTTCAAGGGAGAAGGGTTAGGGGATGAGGGGGAAATTTTGAGCAGTAGATAGACATAGCTGAAAACCTTACCAGCAAGCGAAGCCATGCCGCAGGCTTTGCATCTTGCTCGCTACTAATACCCAATTTAAATGCATGACAGCTTACTACCAGGAGAGAGGTTTTGAATGATAGGAATGGGAGCGATATTGGCACATTACATCAACCGTTTCTGGCAGAGGTAGAGACAGAATTGTCTCAGCCAAGAGAAGTGGATAACTCTGTTGTTCAAAAAAATAGTTGGCATCGAGAAATGGCGGCAATTTATCTGATAGAACAAGGCACGACAATTTATAAGGAGTACCAACGGTTTATTATTTATGTATCTGAGAAGCCGAAACTGGAAGTACCGATTCGAGAAGTGCAGCAAATTCTGGTGTTTGGCAATATTCAATTATCAACGCCAGTGATGCAAGTTTGTTTGCGAGAACAAATAGCGGTGGTATTTCTGAGTCAAAGTGGTCGCTATCACGGTCATTTATGGAGTTCTGAATTTCGGGATTTAGACCAGGAGTTGGTTCAAGTGAGACGGTGGGGTGATGCGGCGTTTCAGTTTCAGGTGTCTCAGGCAATTGTTTATGGTAAGTTGATGAATTCTAAGCAGCTTTTGTTGCGATTTAATCGGAAGCGCAAACTCCCGGATGTGGAACGGGCGATTATCGGGATTAATCAAGATATTGAGGCGTTGGAGTTTAGTGAAAGTTTGGATAGGTTGCGGGGTTATGAGGGGATAGGAGCGGCGAGGTATTTTCCGGCGTTGGGTCAGTTGATTACGAATTCTAGGTTTGAGTTTTCCTTGCGGAATCGCCAACCGCCGACTGATCCGGTGAATTCGTTGTTGAGTTTTGGGTATACGCTTTTGTTTAATAATGTTTTAGGGTTTATTATTGCGGAAGGGCTTTCTCCTTATTTGGGGAATTTTCATTATGGGGAACGGCAGAAACCCTATTTGGCGTTTGATTTGATGGAGGAGATGAGGTCAGTTGTTGTCGATAGCTTGGTTCTGAATATTGTTAATCATTCTTTATTCAAGCCCCAAGATTTTGACACGGTTCCTAGTACGGGAGGGGTTTATTTGAATCAATCAGCAAGGCGGGTCTTTCTCAAACAATTTGAAACCCGGATGAATGAAGAGGTTTCTCATCCCGATTTACAGTCAAAAGTCACCTATCGTCAAGCGATTCAATTACAGGTGAGGCGGTATAAACAGAGTTTGTTGTCTGGGGGTTTCCTATGAAGCTTTTTTAAGAGCGATGTAAATGGGGAACGGGGAATTATAAATTCTATTTCTTTGACTTCACACAACCCTACTTTCTGTGTTTGAATGTTTTTTGAGTTTGGAGCAGATGCGGCAGCTTTATGAAAAGGTGAAAAAGTTAGTTGAGCCAGTGGAGGATAATGTGCGATTTTACTGGATATCTGAGGAAGCGGTTTCGAGGGCGTTGGTGATTGGCTCAGAAGCACCCCAACCGCCGCCAAAGTATTATGTTATC
>NZ_JAVJNP010000106.1:0-11163 GCF_040217205.1 Coleofasciculus sp. A1-SPW-01
TGAAGAAGGGCGTTACCCGGATGTAATTATTGAACTGATGTCGGCGTCTACAGCCAATGCGGATATTGGGGCAAAAAAGGATATTTACGAAGGAACCTTTAGAACACCCGATTATTTCGTGTTTGACCCGTTTAATCCCGACTCTTTACAGGGATGGCGGTTGGATGCCAATTTCCGTTATCAACCGTTGGTTCCGAATGAGTCAGGATGGTTATGGTGCGAAACCTTAGGCTTATGGTTAGGAATTTGGCAAGGAACAATAAGCCGAGAAACAGCACCGTGGTTACGATTTTATGACTCAGAGGGTAATTTAGTTTTATTACCCGAAGAAGCTGAACGTCAGCGGGCTGAATCTGAACATCAACGGGCAGAAACTGAACATCAACGGGCAGAAACTGAACGCCAACGGGCTGAATCTGAACGCCAACGCGCCGAACGTTTAGCCGCACGATTGCGGGAGTTAGGAGAAGACCCAGATAATTAAGGGATATGGGGAAGAAAATCAGTGACCTCATGCTGATGGGCATCCCCTTGTAAAATAGAAATTTATCCTCAATGTCGATAGCCAATTAAAATCATGACACAGCAATTACAGCATCGCATCATCTGTTGGAGTTTAAGTTTAATTATCGCTAGTATTAGCTGCGTCTTTGGACTACCTGCAAGTGTAAATGCTCAGTCTATCTCAAACACTCATCCAACTCAAATCGCTACAGTATCAGCCAGCGAAGCGTTTCGCAATGCATACAATCAGCGCTATACCTGGGATAAAAATTTTCCAGGTTATTCTGCAGAGGTTTCGATTACGCACCAGGGAGATATTGACCAGGGAATCGTTCGGGTTCAACCGGATTTAAGTGTGGATGTCATTAATGTTGAACCGGAAGATTTACGTGAGTTGGTCGCTAATACGGTTAAGATGGAAATCATTCACCGTCGCCAGATACCATTTGAACAGTTGCATGGAAACAATGACTTTGAGTTAAAGGGGAAAGACGAGTATGGGGCGTTAAAAATTAATGAGATGGGTGATAATTCATACTATAAGGTTAAAGGAGATGTAATCACTCAAGTAAATCGTAGCTTTGGAGATGTAGCCGTAACCGTTGACACCCTAGGTACGACTAAAACGCCAGAGGGGTATTTAGTCAGTCACTTTAAAACTACGTTTCGCGATGCCCAAACCGATGAAGTTCTGGAAAAAGAAGATGTGCGAGATTTTCATGAAAAGGTGGGCAACTACTATTTGTTAACGAACCGGACGATTCGATATGCAAAGGAAGAAAATCCGGAAGAAAAACCTGTGGCAGATACAAGAATTCGGTTTAATGATATTCAGCCGTTGTAACTAGAAAAAAATGATTGAGTGGGATCGAGTCGCCGAGTTGTATGATATCTATGTCCATAGTGATATTGATATTTCCTTCTTTATTCGAGAAACCCGTAACGTCTCCGGTCAAGTTCTCGAATTGATGGCAGGAACGGGGCGTGTCTCGATTCCTTTATTAGACGCTGGTGTTTCTCTGGTTTGTGTGGATGCTTCAGCGCAAATGTTAGCTGTTCTGCAAAAGAAGCTGGCACAAAAGGGGTTGTCGGCTAGGATTCAGCGGGCTGATGTGCGAGAGTTGAACCTGCAAGAGTGTTTTGATTTAGCGATTATTCCGTTCAATTCGTTTTCGGAACTGTTGTCAAAGAAAGACCAAGAGAGTACACTCCAATCAATTCACAACCATTTGCGTGAAGGTGGGCGACTTATCTGTACTTTACATAATCCTAATGTCCGGTTAAAATTGGTCGATGGTTCTCTGCGTTTAGAGGGAACGTACAGTCTGGAAAAGCAACAACTCCTGTTCTGGGGACTGGAAAAACAGCAACCGAATCACTGTATTGTTGATCGCACTCAGTTCTACGAAATCTATGATCACCATGGGTTTTTGCAATCTAAGCGCCTCCTGAATATGCAGTTTTGCCTGATCCAAAAGCAAGACTTTGAGGAAATGGCGCAGAAAGCGGGTTACAAAATAGTGGCTTTGTATGGTGATTATTCTTATTCAGAATTCAACAGTGAAACCAGTCCTTCTATGATTTTTATTTTGCAGAAAGGTTGTAACTCTAATTCTTAGACAAAGGACAAATGACAAAGGACAAATGACGCTCCCCACCGTTAAGTTTCATTGCTACCACGGACTTACTCAAAATACCAGTCTTCATGCATTTGGGCGACTTGTGCCAATTTGCCATTTCGACCTAAGGCTTCATCGGCTAATTGGGCAATCCAAATATTCGGTACGGCTTGAGGTCTGTTTTCTAGAACTAGGGATAAGGCTTCCTCCTCTTGACCCGCCCCCAAGAGGATGGCATAAATGGTTAACGCGATCGCGGCGGATCGGCTGATCCCAGCTTGGCAATGGATGAGAACATCTCCGCCTTCCTGGGAAATTATCGGTACGAAGTCAATCACTTGACGAATATGCTCAGATGTAGCTAAAACATAGTCGGGTTCATGATGATTTAAAGCCACAATATCATCAAACTCTAACCGCAGTCGGTGAGGAACTTGGGTGTAACCTGCGGGAGGGGTACTACCGGGTTCGCCAATCGAGATGATATGCGCGATCGCGTCTCCTGTCTCGGACGTGAGAAGTTGGCTGGCTTCGGAATAGGAAGCAATCCATATCTTCGGTAGATTGTTTGCTAGAAATTCAGTCACAATTGTTACTACTTTAATTTAGATTTTGTCCTAATTTTTCCATGAAACTCTCCCAACGGTTTACCGACGCCTTAACCTTTGCTACTGAACTGCACGCCAACCAAACCCGTAAAGGGAATGGCGTTCCCTACATCGCCCACCTGTTAGCCGTTTCTAGTATTGCCTTAGAATATGGGGCAAATGAAGAGGAAGCGATCGCGGCGCTTCTCCATGATGCCATTGAAGACCAAGGCGGTGCAGCAACCCGTGAGGAAATTCGCTGCCGCTTTGGGGATACTATCACGGAGATTGTCGATGGGTGTACCGACGCTGACACCACACCTAAACCCCCTTGGCGTCAGCGCAAAGAAGCTTATATTGCCCATATTCCCACCGCCTCAGCTTCGGTGCGTTTGGTCTCTGCTGCCGATAAGCTGCATAATGCTTGGTCAATTCTTAAAGATTATCGCATTTTAGGAGATAATTTATGGCAACGCTTTCATGGGGGTAAAGACGGTACACTTTGGTATTACCGGGCTTTGATAGACGCCTTTCGTACCCAGGAATCTACGCCAATCATTGACGAATTGGATCGGGTGGTGAGTGAATTAGAATTATTAGCAGGTGTAGCTGACAAGAATTCTGAGTGTTGATTTCTGTAGGGGCGGGTTTTATCGGTATCGTGGGTTGTCACCCGGATGTAACTAAACCCGCCCTAACTCAGTCAAAGGTATACCCCAATCCCAGTACTGCGATCGCGTAGAACCTTTAGCCCCATTCATCCCTAATCGTGCCATGAAACCAATCCTGCTAACCACGGCTGCTATTTTCACCGCCATCACTCTGAATACCAGCGCCTTCGCCGAAAATCTGCAAAATATCCAAAAGGTACTCTCCACCAAAACCTGTCCCGGATGCGATCTCACCGATGCAGGTTTAGTCATGGCAGAATTAGTCGGGGCAAACTTGAGTGGGGCAGATTTGAGTCGCGCTAATCTGAGTCGGGCAAATTTGACGGGGGCGGATCTCACTGGCGCAAATCTTAGTGGCGCGTCTCTCAATGGCGCAAACTTAACGGGTGCGAATCTTAGTGGCGCTATTTTAGTGGGAACGGATCTCAGAGATGCGTATCTGGTGAATGCACAACTGTTTGGTACGGATCTGAGTAGTGCTTATATCCAAGGTACTATTGGTCTTCCTGAATATGCCGGAACCCCTGAAGATTTCTATGCTTGGGGTGTGATTGAAGCTGAACGGGGAAACTATCAAGCGGCTATTGAACATTATAATCAAGCCCTGAATCTTAAAGCTGATTTTGCTCCCGCCTATTTAGCCCGGGGAATTGCCCAATTTCGCTTAAGTAATCACGGCGGTGCAATCCGAGATGCTGAAGTGGCGAGTCAGCTTTTTACGACTCAAGAAAACCCGGTTGGTTTTCAAGCCTCGCAGAATCTGATTGCTATGGTGGAAATTGCCCAAAATCCCCCCGAAGTTCGCTCTCGCCCTTCGTTTGGGAATGCGCTTGTGGGGATTGGTTCACTACTTTTACGATTTTTATCGCCGTTTTGATTGATGAGGGTTTTGTCTGTTGAGGATGGAAATTTTGTTTTTTTAACGCAGAGTAACGCAGAGGTTTACGCAGAGGGCGCAGAGGGGTTTGGAGGATAGTGACCAAAATTTTATAGAGTTCGCAAACAACTAGAAATGATGTTATTTTCGATAATTTTAAGAGTTTGATTTTAAAATTTATGAATAGAATACTGTCTAAAAGTGAAAGTGAGCGAATGTTGAAATGACAATTGATGGACACAGTTTTATTGCTCCTGTCGCTTGGTTACAAAGCATTACAAGTGCAGAACAATTGCTCCTGGGGCGGGAAGTTGTATTTGATCGGTTTAATATTGAGTTCAGACAGGCTGATGAGCAAATTCGGTTTACTTGGCGTGAAGAGTTATCGTAAGGGTAAATGCTATTACTGTTCTTAAGCCTATGGGGTAAACCCGAATGTAAGGACACCATCCTTGCACCCTTCTATCTATACCGCTCTCTTTTTTCTGGATAATTTCTAATTTAAATCATGAACATCAAAGAATTAGAACCGCAACTGCTTGCTCTAAAGCCTACTGAAAAAGCTCAAGCCATTCACCTCCTAGCCCAAAGTTTCGATAACAATTGGAAGGGAATTGAAAAAACGCCTGGTGTCTGTGGCGGAACAGCCTGCATTGCCAATACTCGCATTCCGGTTTGGGTGTTAGTCAATGCTCGCCGTTTAGGGATTAGTGAAGCTCAACTTCTACAAGACTATTCCACGTTATCGGCTGCTGATTTGGTGAATGCTTGGATTTATGCTGAAGTCTATGCTGATGAGATTGAAATCGCTATTCGACAGAACGAAGAAGATTGATGAAGCCATTTTACAGGAAGAATCCTTACGGGGAAAAGTGATGCGAGTAAATCGTCCCGCCCAATAATTTTAAGCGTTACATCAGTAAACTTAACTGTGAACCTTGCTCGGTTTTTTGCACTTCAATTCGCGTCTGAAAGGCTTCCTTAAATTGGGGCATGTGGGTTACAGTTAAAATACAAGCGAAGTCAGAGGCGATCGCGTTAATTGCCGCAATCAATCGTTCACACCCCTCAGCGTCTTGTGTACCAAAGCCTTCATCGACAATCAGCATTTGCAAGGAGGTTCCCGCCCTCTGCGCTAAGAGTCGGGCTAAGGCGAGGCGAATGGCAAAGTTAATCCGGAAGGCTTCACCGCCAGAATAGGTTTCATAAGGGCGGGTTCCGCTAGCGTCGGCGATTAAAATATCCAGGGTGTCGATGAGTTTACTTTTGCGCTTTGATGCCCGTTTTCCGGCTTTTTGGGTGACAATTTGGACGTGTAACTGATTTCCGGTGAGTCGGGATAGTATTTGATTGGTTTCTGCCTCTAATTGGGGTAATATGTTCTCAATCATCAGCGTTTGAATGCCGTTTTTGCCAAAGGCTTTGGCGAGTTCCTGATGCACTCGATATTGCCGTTTTAGGGTTTTAACCTGTTCCTCTTGTTCTTGATATTGAGTTTTCAGGGTATCCAGTTGAGTTAAGCGCTGTTGTAAACGCCCAATTTGGGATAGGTGTTCGTCTAATTGTCGGCGTCGCTGGAGGATGCGCTGTTCCAAGCTTTGGATGTCGCGGCTGGTGTCGGGATACTGTTCTAATTGCTTGACAATTTCGGCAAGTTGTGTATTGAGAGTTTCGCGATCGCCTTGTCGTTGGGCGAGGGTTTGAGTCAGGCTGTCTAATCGTTGACAGAGTTGGGGATAGTGTTCTTGGGCTTTGGTTAATTCTTGATGGCGTAGTTGCCAAGATTGGGCGTGTCGCAGGGCGGTGCGGAGTTGGTTGTGGGTGTCTAAGTTGTAGCCAATTTCGGTAATTTGTGACTCGATCGCGTCGAGTTGCTGTTTGAGGGGAGAAGTGGTTTGTAACTCCTCTAGGGATTGGTTTAGCTGATCGAGTTGGGCTTGCAGTTGGGGTTTTTGTTCCTGAATTTTCTCTAGGCGTCGCTGGGCGTCTTCGAGTTTGGCTTGGCGGATTTCCGCCCAACGCCACCGATCGACTTCTCCGCGTGCGAGGGCGTGGGTTTGTTCGTTGTAGTTTAATTGTTGGAGTTGGCTATCCAGGGTTTGAAGTTGGGTTTGGATATCTAGGGCGTAGGTTCCTTCACTTAGCGATCGCTCCAGTTGTTTCTTTTCTTCGGAGATGTCGTAGAGGCGATCATACACTTCATCGGTGGCTTCGAGTCGGGCTTCGAGTTGTCCCCGTTGTTCGAGTAATTGTTCAAACGGTGCCAATTCTTGGGAGAGTTGGGCGTATTCTTGACGTAAGACTTGCAGTTCCCGTTCACAAACGGCTAGTTGTTCTCGCACCACCCAAAATTGATCTTGAATTTCCTGTTGTTCGGTGCTAGTTTTCTGGATAACGTGCTGGGAATGGGTTTCATCTAAAGGGCGATCGCACAGGGGACATACGGCGTCCTGAACCTGTAGCATTTGGATTTTCTGGGTGAGTTCGGCGATTTGTTTTTCATAACGGCGCTGGCTTTCTTGCAGTCGTTCCTGAAAGCTGCGGCGTTCGAGTCCTTTTTCTTGGACGCGCTGTTGATAGACTTTCTTTTTTTCTAAGGTACTGATTTCGGCGACAACTTGCAGAACGGTTTGTCGCAGTTGGGGGGTGGTGGCGATTTGGTGCGAGAGTTGATCTTCTGAGGCGTTGAGTTCATCTAAACGGGCGCTGAGGCGGGCGTGGTTGCGATCCAGTTCACTTTGCAAGGCGGCGCGGCGTTGCAGGATGGGGGAAACGTCGAGTTGAAGTTGATCCAGGTGATTGAGGCGGGTGCGGGCGGCTTTGAGTTTTTCCACGGCTTCGGCTACGTCTGTCGAACGGGTAAGCATCTGTTGAATTTCTTGTTCTTGGGGGCGCAGGGCGTCGAGTTGGGCTTGGGTTTGGCGAATTTGTAGATTCAATTCCTGAATCTGTTGGTTGAGTTGCTGTTGGTGTTGCTGTTTTTGGCGGTGGGCGTTTTGATCCGCGTGGAATTTTTGGCTGAGACTTTCTTCTCGCTGGTGCAGGGTGAGATAATCAGCATAACCAGCAGTAATTTGATCCTGTTGGTCGAGAATCGTGGCTAATTGCTGCTTTTGGGTTTCGGTGGTGGTGATATCCTGGTGTAGGCGATCGCACTCTTGGGTGAGATTTTGGTATTGCTGGCGGACAAAGGTGAGTTGTTGTTCCCAGGTGTGGCGTTGGTGTTTGAGAGATTGCAGGTGGTGCAGTTGGCTTTG
Organism: Coleofasciculus sp. A1-SPW-01; assembly: GCF_040217205.1. Lineage (NCBI taxonomy): Bacteria > Bacillati > Cyanobacteriota > Cyanophyceae > Coleofasciculales > Coleofasciculaceae > Coleofasciculus > Coleofasciculus sp. A1-SPW-01. The sequence continues at coordinate 7,516 of NZ_JAVJNP010000106.1, forward strand.
GTCGGTGTCCTGGTCTTGGCGCAGTTGAGATAAGGTGGTTTGAGTGGCGTCTTGTTGGTGTGCGATCGCCTCTCGTTCTTCCAGTTGCTGTTCAATGGCTTGTAAACTGGATTCGAGTTGTTCGGCTTGACCTTTAAATTGGCGGGATAAATCCTTGGCTTGATCGGCTAAGGTTTCATATTGATCCAGTTTCAATAAATCGGCTAAGATTTGTTTACGTTCCGAGGGACGCCGTAGCATAAATTCATCCGCCCGCCCCTGACGCAAGTAGGCGGAGTTGATAAAGGTATCGTAATCCAGCTTAATATGATGCAGGATGAGCTGTTGAGTTGCTCGTAATCCTTTTTCAGTTAAAGAACGAAATCCATCTGGGGTTTCAATTTGAAATTCTAGGGAACTGCTTTGTCCCCGTTGCTTGCTGCGAATCACCCGATGGGTTTGTTGGTTATTATGGAAGATGAAATCTACCCGCACATTTTTAGCCCCGGAATGGATTAAATCATCTTCCGACGCGGCACGGCATTGTCCCCAAATCGCCCAGGTAATCGCTTCTAGGAGAGACGATTTGCCCGCACCATTGGCGCCACAGATACAAGCCGTATGCAGTCCGCGAAAGTCCAGGGTCGTTTCGCGATAACTTAAGAAATTTTTCAGGGTCAGTTTCAGGGGAATCATGCAGGCTGGAATGCCATTGAGACTAGGGATTTAATCAAGTTGTCAGTACATCCGCACTGTTCCATAGTGTATCGACCCTGAGATGCGGATTCCAGCCTTTTTCTCGACAAATTCACAATATTTAATATAATGGAGGTTTAGGATAGATCGATAATATCAATCAAGTATAGGTTTTCCTACCTGGCTCAAAGTGTAGCGTTAGTCACAACCCAATCATTAAGCTTGTGGAAAGAAAAATTTTTTCGACAAGAAAGCGATGAGTATAGGGTAAAATATATACAACACACAATAGCCAGAGTCAAGATCATCAGCAGATCAGCCTAAACACTCCTACTAGCTACCTACCGCAACGGTTTGGGTGATCCACTACACCAGGAAAGATGACAACACCAGCAGTTAGGAGACTCAGCATTTACTGTTTTTCAAGTGAGCCAGATGAAACCAGCCGCACGCCGAATAAGCCAATCACTGGTAGCCCTCTATAGTCTAACAGGGCTTCTAGGCTTTGCTGAGATTGCCCAAGCAGAGGTTACTCCAGAGCAGGATAGCGCAACGACTGTTAACCAAGAGGGTAACAAATTTAAAATAGAAGATGGCGTTGAAGCTGGCAACAATCAGATTTTCAGCTTTGATCAGTTTAGTCTTGGCTCAGATCAAGAGGCTATTTTTAATGTCGATGCTAATATTCAGAATATTCTGAGTCGGGTTACGGGTGGGGATCTATCCCAAATTAACGGAATCATCGACATAGAGGGAGGAACGGGCAGTACCAATCTCTTTTTGATGAATCCGGCGGGTATTGTGTTTGGTCAAGGTGCAAGACTGGATGTGCCAGGCTCCTTTACCGCTACAACTGCCACATCAATTGGTTTAGATTCAGGTTGGTTTAATGCGACAGGTCCAATTGACGCAAATCAGTTAACAGGAAATCCTAACAATTATTTTGCCTTCGATACATCTGAGCCAGGAGCAATTATTAACTCGGCTGATCTAGATGTTGAGAATGGAAACTTAACATTAATCGGTGGTACAGTTGCCAGTGAGGGTACTCTTTCAACGCCCAATGGTCAAATTACTATTGCAACCGTTCCAGGCAATAGTATAGTGCGTCTAAGCCAACCCGGAATGGTATTGAGTCTGGATATTGAACGCCCAGCTTACTCAGGTTCTGATCCAATTGCTCTGACTGACATACCAGCATTAATCACTGGCGGCAATTTACAAAATGCGACAACTTTAGCTGTTGAGAATGGACAAGTCGTCTTGAGCGGTTCAGGTATCCAAAGTGGAGATGTTGTCGCCACTGATACGATTACAGCATCGACAGGAATCGATATTAATTCAAATCGCAGTATTACAACAGCAACGCTTGACACCAATAATGCAGATGAGAATAGTGCAGGTTCAATCTCACTGTTTGCTCAACGGGACATTACAACTGGTGAGATCAATGCAAACGATAACGGTGATGGCTCAGCAGGTGATGTAACCTTGTATGTATCAGAACAAGGAAATATCACAACAGGTGACATAAGAGTGCAGAATCAGTCGGAAGGTGACGCTGGTGATGTAACTATATCCACAGATGACGGTAACATTGATATAAAAAATATTTTTGCTCAAAATCATGCGCCTACTTCTAGACCTGGTGGAAGTAGTTCCGTGATCTTATCTACTGCTACTGGCTCTATTACTATTGAAGGAAACATCAGGGTAAAAAACGATGCTGTAAATCAACAGAATCCTGGTGTTACCCATGGAACTGTACAGTATTTTAATCCGGAGCCACCAGAGTCGAACTCCAACATTGACCCAAATAGCTCCAGCTACGATCCCAACATAATACAGCCAGGTGGCGTTGAACCTGAAAAGCTGGATATTAATTTCACTCCAGCAACTCCGCCACAGGATTTGATAACTGAGAACCTACCACCTAATCCACCACCGACAACAGAGCAACCTAACCAACCACCAACAACAGAACCACCTAACCAACCACCAACAACAGAGCAACCTCCCGAACAAGATCCTTCTGTTGTGGTTGAGGAACCTTCACCTCCCACTCAACTCCCAGTGGAGGAACCTTCTGGTGAAGAAGAAACGCCCGTCATAGTCGTAGAAACTCCTGTAGTGGAAAATCCACCACCGGAACCGGAACCGGAGCAACCAGTAGTGGAAAATCCACCACCGGAACCGGAACCGGAGCAACCAGTAGTGGAAAATCCACCACCGGAACCGGAACCGGAGCAACCAGTAGCGGAAAATCCACCACCGGAACCGGAACCGGAGCAACCAGTAGTGGAAAATCCACCACCGGAACCGGAACCGGAGCAACCAGTAGCGGAAAATCCACCACCGGAACCGGAACCGGAGCAACCAGTAGCGGAAAATCCACCACCGGAACCGGAACCGGAGCAACCAGTAGTGGAAAATCCACCACCGGAACCGGAACCGGAGCAACCAGTAGTGGAAAATCCACCACCGGAACCGGAACCGGAGCAACCAGTAGCACAAGAACCAAGCAATACAGCAGGCGATCGCACTAGCAGCGATAACTCAGGTGCGATCGCGGATAATGGTGATGATGATACTCAAGCTGCCAATTCAGATACGGAAAACAGTATTCAAACCTATAGTCGAACCTATAGTCGGTTTCCTAGGATCAACACTAATAACGATGACGAAGAAAACTGCTCCGCAGATGATCCTAGCTGCGAAGAAGGTAATGTAGCTGAGAGTAACGCCGAGAGCAATAATTCTAATAGCGGGAATAATAACTCCCCTCCGACAACCTACAGCCGGACTCCGACTCAAGCTAGCGATACGCCTTCTACAGAGAACGCCAACACCGATACCTCTAATGATGATGGCGGCGAAACCTATAGCCGTAACCCCGTTACTGTTGAAAATAGTGAGACCGCCGAAGACAATAGTGGTACAGAGACGGTAGATAACAACACCGACAATACAGAT
>NZ_JAVJNP010000122.1:0-40330 GCF_040217205.1 Coleofasciculus sp. A1-SPW-01
ATTAACAGGTGTTTCTCCGGCTGATTTGCCGCAACGGAATTTACGCATACAATTTCGGGAGCAGGTGAGTATTAATTCTCAGTTGATAAGTTGGATTGAAGTATTGACAGAACCTGACCTAGATTTGCGCTTGAGTTGTGCGAGTCAAGCCCTTGATGCATTGGACACAGGGCGATCGATTTGTTATCCTTTGGAATCTGTTTATCCACCTTTTTTTACGCAAATTAAACTGAAAAAGTCTCCCCATAAGCTTGTAATTAAATTCCCGGCTAAAAAACTACTTTTTTGTGTGGGTGTTTTAGTTTTCGGGTTTAAGTTAACTTTATGCATCAGTTTGTGTTTACTATTTACTGTTATGTCTTTTTTTACAGTCTTTTCTGGAGTGTATACGATGGTAAATTTTTCTACATTAATTGTCGGCAATCTCGAATTATTATCTTGGTTAATTATAAGTATTGTTGTGTTTTCATCATCTCTGATTTTTGCATCTCTGATTTTTGGACAAAACATATCAAAAGGATACTTAGAAATCAAAAGAGAAATTGACAGCTTTATTTTGCCTAACTTTTGTGCTTATTATGTAACCTTTGACAAAAATAGCTTTCTTGTTTGCAATAAATTAAATTTCCATTTGTTACTTTCAGAAATCCAACAAGTAAACCCAGATTATTTGAAGCAGTCAATCTATCTAAAAACGAGGAAGAGAAATTACTGTTTAGCCCATTACCTAAAACCTTCTGAAGTAAAATGGTTGGTTTATGAAATTCAAGATTGGCTGGCAGATTGTTAAGAACGAATGAAACCAATTAGTTAATAGTTCAAGGAATTAGTTATGTTAAGTGCGGGACAAGTTTTACGTGATCGCTATCAGCTACAAAAACCGTTAGGATATAATGCAGGGCGGCAAACTTGGTTAGCGATGGATACTCAAGCCTCACCACCAACAGCCGTTGTGGTTAAATTGTTGATGTTTAATCCCCAGATGCAATGGGATGAGTTGAAGCTGTTTCAACGAGAGGCTCAAATTTTAAAGAATCTCAATCATCCTCGCATTCCGAAGTATCTCGATTATTTTTCAATGGATGATGTTGAAGCGGGTTTAGGAGAATATGCTGCCGATAATAATGATAAGTATAACGTAACTGACTTACCGTGGTTTGCTTTAGTACAAGACTATATTCCCGGTGAATCTCTCAAACAGCTATTGGATCAGGGGAAACGGTTTAGCGAAAATCAGGTGCGTCATTTTGCTGAGGATTTGCTCAAGATTTTAATTGACTTACACGAATTGAGTCCGCCTGTTCTTCACCGTGATATTAAACCCAGTAATCTAATTTTAGGGAAAAATAACCAAATTTATTTGGTAGACTTTGGTGCTGTGCAAGACAAAGCTAAAGCTGAAGGGGTTACATTTACAGTAGTGGGAACCAGTGGTTATGCGCCCCCCGAACAGCTATGGGGAAAAGCTGTACCTGCATCAGATTTATATGCCTTGGGTGCGACTTTAATTCATTTATTAACAGGGATTCCGCCATCTCAATTACCCCAGCAGCGAATGCGGATTAAGTTTCAAGATAAAGTCAGAATTAATCCGAATTTTGCTAACTGGATTGAGCAGTTAATTCAACCTGCACCGGAAAGACGTGTGAGTACGGCACGTCAGGCTTTTTCCTCGCTGCAATCTTCTTTGATTCCTCACCACAATCAAATCCCTGCCCAAGGCTCAAGACGCTATTTAGATGATAGTGACAGTGGTTACGGTTGTGGCTGCTTGGCTTTGCTCGGACTAATAGGAATTGGCTTTATTCTCCTATTAATTCCTTCATTTTTTAATAGCGCTGGTAAAGCAATGCAATCCGAAGCAAAACAATATATTGGTTCAATGAATCGCGCCCAGCAAGCTTATTTTTTAGAAAAAGGTAATTTTACGAATAATATTGGTGAACTGGGACTAGGCATTAACACTGAAACCAAAAACTATACCTATTCAACTTATGCCACTCTTTTGAGTGCGATCAACTATAGCGTTTCCCGCCAACCCGATTTAAAGAGTTATGTGGGTGGTGTGTTTTTGGGTAGGGTTGAAGCAACAGGAGAATTAACAACATTAGCTATCTTGTGTGAGACAAAAGATAAGGGTACTAATCGCCCCCCAGCACCAATTGTAGAAGATGGTACACTTCAATGCGCTCCGGGTACAGAAAATCTTGATGGGGAAAATGAGCGGGGAATTTTTCTGGGGGAAGATTGGAAGTTAGTAGATGTTTCAGTTAATTACGCAAAAGCTGGTGAGTATACCCAAGCTCTTGATACTGCGGAAACGATTACAAATGACTTGATCAAGGTAAAAGCACTGGACTTAATTACAACGGAGTTAATGGTGGTAGGTAAGTCTAAGCAAGCTTTGCCAATCATTGAAAAGATACAAGCGATCGCACTCAACTTAACTGATGCTGGTGAGTCTGAGCAAGCCTTGAGAGTGACTCGTCATATTACCGATGATTCGATTCAGAGTAAGACCATCCAAGCGATCGCACCCTATTTAACCACGTCTGCTGAGTATGAGCAAGCCATTCAGGTAGCTAAAACGATTACAGACTATGAACCAAAAGCCAAAGCCTTGGATGCCATTGTACGTCGATTAGTCGCAACCGGGAACCCTGAACGAGCGGTTCAGATTGCTCAAACTATCCAATCTTACTATGGTGGTAAAGAGCAAGCCCTGGCGACAATTGAACGTTATAAAAATTAACGTTAATCGGCAAATTACCACACCGGGTAGGAATGTTCCGGCGGAAGTCCCGATAACCTGAAACTGTACCCAGTAAACAGAATAGAGCCGTTTTATCAAAAAAGGCAATCAGGGAGATGAGATAATTGTCAGTCAGGGCAGGTTTAGTCATACCTAGGTTAAGGTAAGAAGTAAACTACCCGCCGCCAGTTAAGACGCTCACGCCGTAACCGCAAAACTTGTACCTGTTGTAATCAGAACAAGGATGGGTATTCCTATGCACAGTGATAACAGTAAAACTTGTTCCTACACAAGCGTCAGATACCGTCAACCGTTATCAGAGGTAATCTCGTGTTCAATCCCAATCAATGCTTAAAGGAACGTTACCAACTGCAAGAAAAATTAGGACGCACAGCAGCAGGGCGACAAACTTGGTTAGCGACGGATTTACAATCTAATGAACAAGTAACGGTTAAGCTATTAGCCTTTAGCCCGGAAATGCAGTGGGAAGAATTTAAACTCTTTGAACGCGAGGCACAAGTTTTACAAGCCCTGAATCATCCCCGAATTCCCCGCTATCGGGATTATTTTTCCTTAGACAAAGAAGCGGGATTACAGTTGCCTTGGTTTGGATTAGTGCAAGACTATATTCCGGGAGATTCTCTTCAAGAATTATTAGATAAAAATAAACGGTTTAGTGAAGAACAGGTTCGCGCTATTGCTAGTCAAGTTCTGGATATTCTGATTTATTTACATGAACTGAGTCCGCCTGTATTACACCGAGATATTAAACCGAGTAATCTTATTTTAGGGGAAGACAAGCAAGTTTATTTGGTGGATTTTGGCGCAGTTCAAGCCCAAGCTGCTGTTACCGGAGTGACGTTTACTGTGGTGGGGACGAGTGGTTATGCACCCTTAGAACAGTTTTGGGGGCGGGCGGTGGCGGCTTCCGATTTATATGCTTTGGGCGCAACTTTAATTCACCTGTTAACAGGTACAGCCCCGGCTGATTTACCCCAGAAAGAAGGGCGGATTTATTTTCGCGATCGCATCAGTCTTGATTCTCACTTTATCGCTTGGATTGAGCAGATGACTGAAATCGTGTTAGAGAAACGCTTTAGCAGTGCTAAACAAGCCAAATATTCGCTGAAATATGGGCAAATTCAACAGTCAAGTTCTACATCACATCCTGTTCGTGGCAAACTATCTAAACCTTCAGGTAGCCTGATTAAACTTAAAGCAGATAGAGACAGGTTGGAGATTACTCTTCCAGCTCCTGGACTGAGAAAAATAACCCAATACAGTTTGTTACCAGCTTTAATGATTGTCTCTTTTTATATAGGCATTTTAATGACTATCATAGGAAGTTTGTTATCCTCTATTGATTCTGGATATTTTGACGTCACTTTAATCATGTTTTGTTTTTTACTATTGGCTTCAATATTTTGGTTCTATCAAATAGGTGAAAGAACCCATGTTTTATTCGATCGTAACCGTAATTATTTAAGCATAAAACGCCAACTATGGTTTATGTACTATGGGCAGCAGCAGTTTAGACTCACAAATCTTGGCAATGCATTTTTAATGAATCGAGGCGCGATTTACGAAATCAGAATTCCTTCTGTTCGTTCAATGTGTAAATTTGGTGGTGCTTTAGGAGAGCATGAAAGCACTTGGTTACTCCAAGAACTATTAAATTGGCTGTATTTTAAATAAAAATGATAGCCGAATGCTTATTCAACAATAAATGATTATGTTCAGTCCAAATCAATGCTTAAAAGAACGATACCAGCTCCATCAAAGATTAGGATGCACAGCAGCAGGGCGACAGACTTGGTTAGCCACAGATTTACAGTCCAAGAAGAAAGTTGTTGTTAAATTGCTAGCTTTTAGCCCAGAAATGCAGTGGGAAGAACTTAAACTGTTTGAACGCGAAGCCCAAGTTTTGCAAGCCTTGAATCATCCTCGCATTCCTCACTATCGGGATTATTTTTCATTGGATAAAGACTCAGGGTTAACTTTGCCGTGGTTTGGATTAGTTCAAGATTACATTCCAGGAATTTCTTTGCAAACCCTATTAGATAATAATAAAAATTTTACCGAGAAACAGGTTCGCCGGATTGCCCGTGAAGTTCTAAATATTCTCGTCTATTTACATGAATTAAGTCCGCCTGTATTGCATCGAGATATTAACCCCAGTAATCTAGTTTTGGTAAAAAAAAAGTGGGTTCATCTGGTGGATTTTGGGACAGTTCAAGCTCAAGCGGCTGTTACTGGGGTTACATTTACGGTGGTGGGAACGAGTGGTTATACACCCTTAGAACAGTTTTGGGGGCGGGCGGTGGCGGCGTCAGATTTATATGCTTTGGGCGCAACTTTAATTCACTTGTTAACGGGTATAGCGCCTGCTAATTTACCGCAAAAAGAAGGACAAATTCAATTTCGCGATTTCCTTCGGGATAGCTTGACTTCACGCCTTAGTCTTAATTCCCAGTTGATCAGTTGGATTGAACAGATGACCGAACTTTCCTTAGAGAGGCGCTTTAGCACGGCTCAAGAAGCTAGAGAAGCACTTAGAGATAGGCAGATTCCACCGTCTAATCCTCCCCCACGTCTGGTTTGCGAGAAACTATCTAAACCTTCAGGTCAGCTAATTAAAGTTAAAACGACTAGAGACCGTTTAGAAATTACTCTACTGTCCCCTACTTTTGTTGAAATAATCCAGAAGATTAAGTTTGTTTATGTATGGTTAATTTTGTTTAATTTATTTATTTTACTTTGCTTCATTGGGTCATTGCCGACGTTGATTATAATGCCATCATTTCAAGCGATCTTGTTTACCGCTTTTAACGTGGTTTTGTTAGGTGTGTCAATCAATCTATCCCTGAATTGGTTTCGCGCCCAGCTCCAAACCACTTATGTTTTATTTGATCGCACTTGTAACAAACTAGAAATCAATCGTAAAAAATGGTTGTCCAATCCTATTCAACAACAAACCAAAATTACAGACATTGGCAATGTTTATTTGATTCATGGAGATTTCAGTTACGAAATTGGCATCATTTCAACCCATTGTCTCTGTAGAATTAGTGGCAATTTAGACAACATAGATAGTGCCTGGTTACTTCAAACCATATTGGATTGGCTGGATTTAAAATAAACCATTGAAGTGGCTCTACAATAATTAATGAAAAAATCAACTAAAATAGGACTTTGTTTGTAGTGAGAACTTTAGTTCTCGCGCAAACCTATCTGGAGAGGGCTGAAATTCCCTCACTACGAACCAATGATAATCCACCAACTAAGGTGTGCCACGCCACTACGGTAGCTCAAATGTTTCGGCGATTGCCTAATGCTTATTGCCGTGCTATTCAACTTAAATGTCTCGCCTTATCCCCATAGCCAAAAACCTAATAAATTATGCACGATTACCCCTATCAAATCGGTGGTAGTCTTCCCGAAGATGCCCCCACCTATATTATCCGACAAGCAGACACCGAACTCTATGAAGGACTCAAAGCGGGAGAATTTTGTTATGTCCTCAATTCTCGACAAATGGGAAAATCCAGTTTATTAGTTCGCACCATGCAAAAGCTTTCTGCGGAAGGATTTGCCTGTGCTGCAATTGATTTATCTGATATTGGGAGTCAATCCCTGGAACAGTGGTATGGTGGTGTCGCTTATCAAGTATTAAATAGCTTTAATCTATTCAATCCCCTGGAATTTATGGACTGGTGGCAAGGGCGAGACTGGATGTCTCCAGTACAGCGATTAAGTGAACTGGTTTCAACGGTACTGCTGAAACAGTTATCTCAACCTATTGTTATTTTTATCGATGAAATCGATAGTATTCTCAGCTTAAACGAATCTGCCGATGACTTTTTTGCCTTGATTCGCGCCTGCTATAATAAACGCGCCCAAAATAGTGAATATAAGCGGCTTACATTTGCCTTAGTCGGAGTCGCTACGCCATCAGATTTAATTAGTGACCCCACCCGCACCCCCTTTAATATTGGTCGGGCGATAGAATTGCAGGGGTTTCAATTCCAAGATTGCCAACCGTTGCTTCAGGGATTAGCGGGAAATGTTAATCATTCTGAAACTGTCTTGCAAGAGATTTTAGACTGGACAAGTGGACAACCTTTTCTCACCCAAAAACTTTGTAAGGTAGTGGTGCAACATTCAAGCCTAGTAGGGGCGCATTACTCGACTATTAATGATTCAAGCGCAAATTTAAATTCACCCTTAATTGGGCAAATCGTCCAATCCCAACTCCTGGAAAACTGGGAATCTCAAGATGAACCTGCTCATATCCGGACTATCCGCGATCGCATTCTCAAAAATGAGCAATTGGCGGGTCGATTATTGGGACTTTATCAGCGAATTTTACACCAAGGAGAATTGATTGCTGATGAGAGTCCGGAACAAGCTCAATTATGCTTGAGTGGATTAGTAGTTCGTCAAGGGGGAAAACTCCGAGTCAAAAACCGAATTTATCAGTCTATTTTTACACCCAATTGGGTAGAAAATTCCCTAGCTGAATTACGCCCCTACAGTGAAGCGTTAACCGCTTGGTTTGCCTCAGATTGTCAAGATGAATCCCGATTATTGCGCGGACAAGCTTTACAAGATGCTCAAGATTGGGCGATAGGGAAAAGTTTAAGCGATCGCGATTATCATTTCCTGGCTGCGTCTCAAGAAGCAACCCTGGCACAGTTGCGGCAAATCGAAAGCCAAAATCAAGCGGAAATTCAGCAACTGCGTCGCGAAAAAGAATTACTGGAAGAATTGACGAAAGAACAACAGCAGCGAAAATTAATCCAAGCGAAATTAAATCGGGAACAGCAGTTGAGATTTCAATATCTCACGGGGGCGGCGGCGGTGATTATAACCCTATTGATGGGTGTATTTTGGGTTAAACCATCGATTGAAGAACGGAATATTAAAATCAATACCCTGAGTTTATTATCCGAATCCCTTTTAGCCACCAATCAAACGCGAGATGCACTCATCGAAAGTATTCGCGCCACCAAAGAACTTAAACAGTCCCTTGGCGTGACGGCGGATACCAAAATGCGGGTGATTATGGCATTCAATCAAGCGATTTCAAGTTTCAGTCAGCCGAATACCTTACCCGGACATTCTTCCCCAGTGACTCAGTTTCAGTTTAGTCCGGATAGTCAGATGTTGGCTGTTGCCTATAAGGATGGTACGGTAAAGCTGTGGCATCATCGGAGTGATCCCGATAAATCTAACCGAGTTTATATTTTACAGGAAGCAGGCGATCGCATCATGAATCTCAGCTTTAGTTCTGATAGCCAAACCCTCGCCAGTGCTAGCGCTGATGGTACGATTAAACTGTGGGATCAAAAGGGTCAACGACAGGGAACTGTAAACGTTGATGCTGATAAGATAACCAGCATCAGTTTTAATCCCAACCGTCAACAAATTGCCATTAGTACCGATAAGGAGATTCAACTGTGGCAATATCTGGAGAATCAATTAGCGCAAACGTTAACTCGTCCCCATATTTCCCATGTCCGTTTTTCTGCCAACGGTGATAAACTAGCAGCGGTGGATCAAGAGGGCGCGATCGCACTGTGGCGGTGTCGAGATGGTACGTTACTCCACACCTTTAATACAACCAACGATGCTATTATCGATATCCAATTTAGTCCCAATAGTCAACTCATTGCCTCTAGCAGTACAGAGGGTACAGTAAGACTCTGGCGTAAAAATGGCACATTGTTGAATATCTTACAACATACCAAACCAGTCACCAGCTTTAGCTTTAGTGCGGATAACCAAATGCTAGCCACAACAAGTACCGATAACCGCGTCAGACTCTGGCATCAAAATGGTACATTACTCAAAGCCTTACCGAGTCATAAAAATCCAGTCGCCAAGGTTAGCTTTTCCCTGGATGGTGAACAATTAGCATTAGCGAATCCGGATGGAAAAGTTAGCTTGTGGAATTTGAATCTGAATCACCTGTTACAGCAAGGATGCATTAGCTTAACCAGAAGCGATAATCGTGTTCACACCAAGACTGATTCTGATGCATTCCACCTTTGTCAAAGGTACACTCCTGTCAATATAGATAGATAAACCTTAATCTGTAGGGTGGGTTAGGCGGTGTTAAATTGAGGAAACAAATCATTTAATGATCACTCCGCCGTAACCCACCACCTTATCCTTTATTCAGGGTTAACAAAAAATAAGGGGGAGTCAACAAAATTAATTGATTTCCCCTTAACGATAATGAGGTTAAAAGGGAGCATCCCAATTTGGCACGTTGGCTCTTTAAATGGGGCTGAAACCCTTGCAATTGCGTTACTTCAGGTGAAGCACTGTCCATCCATAACCAACCTGTGGTAATTATCGCCCGTACCGTGAAAGGAAAGGGTGCCTCTGTGGTAGAAAATCAGAGTGGCTGGCATGGTAAGAATTTGGACGAGGAGAAGGCAAAAGCAGCAATTGAAGAATTAGGCGGTCAACGCAATATTCAGATTTCCGTCCAGAAACCGGAGGACGCGGGAGAACCCGCTACAATTGGCGAGACGCAACCGTTAGAACTTCCCAGCTACGATGAAGGCGAGAAAGTTGCCACCCGTACAGCCTACGGTAAGGCATTAGCCGCCATCGGCGCATCGCGATCAGATGTGGTTGCGCTTGACGGGGAAGTCAGTAATTCCACCCGCGCCAAATTCTTTGCCAAAACCCATAGCGATCGCTTTTTTGAAATGTTCATTGCTGAACAGCAGATGGTGGGTGCAGCGATGGGATTGCAAGCACGGCATTATAAGCCGTTTGTCTCTAGCTTTGGTGCGTTCCTAAGTCGCGCTTATGACTTCGTGCGAATGGCAGCTATTTCTCGTGCCAATATCAAGTTATCGGGGTCTCACGCCGGAATTTCCATTGGTCAAGATGGACCCTCGCAAATGGCATTAGAAGACTTGGCATCTATGCGAGCTGTTTGGAGTAGTACGGTTCTGTATCCCTGTGATGGTAACCAAACCGCTCAACTGGTGAGTCAGATGGTTGACCGGGATGGGATTGTTTACCTGCGGACAACGCGGATGAAAACGCCTGTTATCTATGAAAAAGAGGAAGAATTTCCCATTGGTGGGAGTAAAGTTATCCGTAGTAGCGATCGCGACCAAGTGACGGTGATTGGTGCCGGGGTAACGTTGCACGAAGCGCTGAAGGCGTATGATCGGCTCAAACAAGAGGGTGTCTTTATCTATGATCAAGTCTCAAAACAAGCCACCGAGATAAATTTCACCAAATTATATGCTTGTTTAAATAGAAATCAGCGGGCAAAGGTTGTAAATTTTTACAGACCTTTAAAAGGTAAGATTGCGCTGCATTGTCCCCGTTAACTATTATTTTTTCTAAGGCAGGCATTAATAAATTAGAATTGACGAGTTTCTTAAGGACAACGCCAGCGATCTGGCAATCCACTAAGTTTGGATAAACCTCTTTGAATACTTGATCTGCCCAATTATCATTAAATAATTCGACAAATACAAAAATTGTTTGTCTCGCATCGAAAAAATAACAAGTTGGTACAGACTTAGGGTCTGTCTCTATGTAAAAGCGCTTTTTAGCTCGATGTAATGAACTTTTTAACAAAATATTTCCCATATTCTGTCTGCACACTACTAGAATGGAAGGCTGGCGTTCTTCATATACACCTGCAACAAAACCTCGAAACAAGTCCCAAGCGTCTCTAGGGATTGTCTTTCCCTCGCTGCACGTAGACATCACTGAAGGAAAGAGAGGCTGACTTGTGAGTTTGAGTAAGCGTCGCAATTCCGAAAACCGAGGACTTGTTTTGGGGAGATATTCCTTGACTTTGCTATCATTCAGTAGAGGTTTAAGCTGCTCGATATACTCTCGCTCTAACTTATCCAGTTCAGAAACGGAAGTCAGAATATATCTAAGAATGATTTTATCTAATCCTTTCCTGGCAAATTGCTTGTATCGGTGATGAGTTTTTCCTGCCCAGCGATCGCGCAGGCTTTTAGCTTGACCAATATAAAGTAATTGTTCGCGTTCATCAAGGACAAAATAAATGCCTGCTTGATCGGGAAGCTGATGACGTTGGCGTAAAGTAAACTGTCCGAAAAAAATAGGAAAATTTTTCATTTTTATATATAATAGATTTATGGCAAAAATTCTATGGCAGTATCCTCTCGCGTAGTTACAGTACAAATGTTCTAAAGCACTCCTGATAAGCTGTTCGGCATTTAAACCTTAATAAGCTGTTCGGCATTTAAACCTTAATATCAATAATGGCGCAATCCTTGTAGTGCGAGCATCTTGCTCGCTACTAATACCCAATTTAAATGCATGACAGCTTATCAATAATGGCGAAATCCTTGTAGTGCGTTAAGCGAAGCCATGCCGTAGGCTTTGCATCTTGCTCGCTACCCATTCCCAATTTAAATGCATGACAGCTTAAAGCTTCCATTTCTAATGTGTAAATACGCCAGCGCGTAGCGCTATAGTTTAGAAATACTGCAATAATTGGGCAAAGACAAGTTGCTCTACCTATTGTATAATAATAGAGAATTGCTGAATGGGTCAATTCCCCAATATTTATGGTATTTTAGTTACCCTATTCATTGTTTTCTTTCGCCATTTTGCCACAGTTTGTTTAACCGCTTCTATTTCCTCAAAATCCACCTGCATCACAGCCGTCTCAAATTCCACACCCAACGCGGTGCTAACTTCCAGGATTTCTACAAAACTGGCACATTGATAATCGGTGTCTTCATACTGCTTAACTCGTTGCTGATCAATTCCTAACAAATCAGCTAGTTCGCCTTGGCTCATTTTTGCTGCTATCCTAGCTTGAATCAAAGCATCGGGCAGCTTGTTTAAACTCTCAACTTTTATTTGAATCGGCTGGCTCTTGTCGCAATTAATTAGCCTTTCATATTCAGTAATTTCGGCTTGTAAAGCCATGAGATGAGATTGTTTTACATCACGAGAAAGCTGCCAACCATCAGGATCTTTCTTCTTGAGTGCTTCATCTTGATCTAACGTCTTGATGGAATATTCAAATTTTCTAGCACATTCTTGGCTGTATTCATACTGCTTTTCATTTTTAATCATGGTTCCCACCTCAATAAATCTATGGCAATAATTCCTTTTGGATTGAACTGTCTATCTCGCTGAAAAAATTCTATAGAAACTAACCCGTAATCTCCTACAGGTTGATCGGAACGAAAAAGTTCACCTTTATACGTTAATTTCTGGGCGCTACGATCTAAATGATTTAGTAATCTAGGGGCATTTTTGCGGAGATAATCGTAATCCATATCTTCCGGCTCCCAACAGGCATCAAAATCACCCGGGTTTGGTTTACTGGTGACAAAACTACCATCAATATAAATAGTTCGACAACCTGCGGCTTTTAATTGGGTCATTGCCAGTTCCAAACCATCTATCATGTTCTGTCTCTTCAAGGTTGTACTAAATCTCTGCTGAAACTCCTCCCATTCGCAAAAATGAACTCCTGGTGGTAGATTGCCATTCTCATCGAATTCTGGAATCACTTCCTCACACCTGAATCACTTCCTCACACCTGTGTCACCAATCGATTGTCTGGCTATTAAGTGTATCACAATTATTCTTTATGACGTTTTAGTTACCATATTCATATTTTTATTTCGCCATTTTTCTACACTTTGTTTAACCGCTTCTATTTCCGCAAAATCTACCTGCATCACAGCCGTCTCAAATTCCACACCCAACGCGGTGCTAACTTCCAGGATTTCTACAAAACTGGCACATTGATAATCGGTGTCCTCATATTGCTTAACTCGTTGCTGCTCAATTCCCAGCAAATCAGCCAGTTCTTCTTGGCTCATTTTGGCAGCTATTCTGGCTTTGATTAAAGCATCGGGCAGCTTATTCAAACTCTCAACTTTTATTTGAATCGGCTGGCTATTGTCACAATTAATCAGTCTTTCATATTCAGCAATTTCTTCTTTTAACTCGTTAACTTGACTCTGATAGGAGTCTCTATGAAGCTGCCAGCGTACTGGTTCAGCTTTCAAGTTATCATTACTATCCAATTCGGCGACAGACTGTTCAAAGCGCCGCAACCAATCTAAGGATTGCTGATATTGTTGATCATTTTTTATCATTAGGGTGTCCACCTCTGTAACTCTATAGACAGAATTCCTTTGCGCGTATTCGTTCTTGTATCAAATTGAAAAAAATCTAAATAGGCTGCATCAAAATCACCAGGGTTGGGCTTACTGGTGATAAAACTACCATCAATATAAATAGTTCGACAACCTGCGGCTTTTAATTGGGTCATTGCCAGTTCCAGACCATCGATCATACGCTGTCTCCTCAACGTCGTACTAAATCTCTGCTGAAACTCCTCCCATTCGCAAAAATGAACTCCTGGTGGTAGATTGCCGTTCTCATTGAATTCTGGAATCACTTCCTCACATCCACGCCACAAATTGATTGTTTGGCTTTTAAGCCTACCACAATTATCTTTATACCTCAGACAGGCTCTTAAATAGCGATTATCAAATGTTCCTATAAGTCGGCTCGCCATAGTGCCATGGCACATCTCTACCTGAATCCTAAGAACTGGTAACTTGCTGGATAGGAATCTCGATCCAAAATTCAGTCCCTTTACCTGGTGTCGAGGTGCAATGAAGAACACCATGATGATGTTCGACGACAATTTGATAACAAATTGTCAATCCTAAACCCACACCTTGTCCTACTGCTTTGGTAGAAAAGAAGGGATCAAATAGCCGTGCTTTTACCTCATCTGTCATTCCCAGTCCATTATCGGCAATTTGAATCACAATTCGGGGACAATTCATTACAGATTGTTTCCTGTCTTCTGTCTGAATATCTAGCTGAGAGTCTGGCTGGTGAGAGGAATCCGTGGAACATTCCAATACCCCCGTGCGAATGGCAATAATCGGTGCAGGATAATCGGGATTATCTTTAAAAGACTGCTCCAAAACATCGATCGCGTTGTTGAGAATGTTCAGAAACACCTGGTTAAGTTGTCCAGGATAACAGTCTGCCTCAGGCAAGTCGCCATACTCCGTCAGCACTTTAATCTCCGGCTGGTTCCCTTTGGGTTTGAGGCGATGTTGCAACATCAGTAAGGTACTCTCAATTCCCTGATTTAAGTCAGCCTGTTTCATCTCGGCTTCATCTAGGCGGGAGAAGTTGCGTAAGCTGAGGACAATGGAACTAATCCGATCCGTTCCCCGTTGCATAGAACGCAGCAGTTTGGGTAAGTCATCAGCGATAAAGTCAACATCAATGAGTTCCGCTTGCTCCGCAATAGCCGCCGCCGGATTGGGATAATGCTCTTGATAAAGGCGTACCAGATTCAAGAGGTCATAAAAATAGGCACTGGCGTAGGTCAAGTTATTGTGAATAAAATTAACTGGATTATTCAGTTCATGTGCCACACCTGCCACTAATTGTCCTAAACTGGACATTTTTTCACTCTGCACCAGTTTGGCTTGGGTGGCTTGAAGCTGATTTAGGGTTTGTTCAAGTTCTTGGGTTTGGGCTTGGGCAATCTCAGCGCTTTCACGGGCTTGGGTGTAGAGGGAGGCTTGATCGAGGGCGATCGTCAGTTGAGCGACAACCGCTTGCAATAGTTCCACCTCACTATTATCCCAGGGACGTTGTTCTGTCCCGTGAATACAACTAATCGCGCCAATGTCTCCCGCCCTGGTTTTAATCGGTAGAGACAAGATTGAGGTATATCCCTGTTGGGTTAAAAACTGTTTTAGGATCGGGTCATCACAAGTTTCCACATCATCCACCTGAACAATTTCTCGCTTGAGAATCCGCTGGGCAAGGGGGGCAATTTGCTCGGTTGAATGTTGACCGATAGAGCTTGGTAAATCAGGTGTTCTGGCTTCTTTGACTACATCCCAATGGGGGGGTTGTACTTTGAGTCGATACCAGAGAAATTGACAGCGATCGATTTTGAGTAGGGTGCGAATCGATTCTACTGCTGTTTCCAGGATAGTATGAAGTTCTAGGGAGTTGCGAATTTGATTGGCAAGCCCAAAAAGCAGAGATTCGCGACGGCTGAGTAGTTCTGAACGCGCCCAATATTGGTCAATGGCAACGGCAATGGCATTGGCAACCCAGCTAAAGGTACGCCGAGATTCTGAGTTAAGGGATTGATTTCCCAATAGCATCATGCCACTCATCAGCCGATCTTCTACCACCGCCGCCAGTGCAGAAATCCGGCTGTGGCTGGGTGGGGCGGGGGTTGTAGGCATCGCCGGGGGATGGGTTAATCGGGAAAGGCGAGATCCTAAGCCCAAGGGTTTAAATGGGTTTGCCTGTTTTGCCACGGCTAAGGGGTTCATCTTCAAGGCATGAGGTGTGGCTTTGTGGCGTGATTCTGGGGCGGGCTGGGGTTGACTAATCTCCCGCGATACAACGACAATTTCGGTTACTTGATTGGTTTGAGGATGGCATATAGGGTTGATCGTGCTTTCTAGCCACCGATAATCGCCGCTTTGATGACGGATGCGGTAGCGAATCGGCTGCTGGTGTTGGCAATCCGTGGGGTTGGAGTAGATCTGTTTAATCGCGGTGACATCTTGAGGATGCACCAACTCGTCAATGGAATGTCCCACCAACTGATCAGATTCGTATCCTAAGAGGGTACGACAAGCGGGTGAAGCATATAAATAGACCCCATCTGTCCGATGTTGAGAAATCAGATCGGGAGACTTCTCAACCAGTAATTGGTAACGGCTTTCTCCCTGATTCAACTCCTGCATTGCCTGTTGGTGATGCCATTGTTCCAGTCGCAGGGCAATTAAATTCGCGATCGCGCTGGCAAAGGTTTTGTCTTGAGGCGTCCACTCCCTCGGACTAGATACGCTTTGTTCGTAGCTGATCATACCGATCATCTGTTCGTTTTGCCAGATCGGTACATCTAATCGCCCCAGCAATAGGGGACTGGTAAGACAACAACACGTCTTCGGTAATACAGGTGGACTGATATCTTTTCCCTGGTTTTGTCCTGGGGTTTTGTCCCAGCCATGATAGTGTTTACCATTCTCATACCGTTCCACACAATTAAGCTGAGAAGCTGCATCGTTGTACAACCATACGCTGACTCGCTCAACGTCTAAGGCATCGGCGGCGGCTTTTGTCAAGTCGCAAATTACGGTGGTCAAATCTCCGGCGTTGAGTCTCTGAGATTGAGTCAACTCGAATAACACCATCGTTTGGTTTTGCCAACGTTTGGTGTTGTTAATTTGAGCATCGTTTGCCAATTCCTTTGAACCCCTACTCTGCTTTCTAGTTGCAATCACTTAATCTATTTGTATTAGCAGCAGCATCCTGAGTAATAATTTGGTTGATCTGGGCGTTGAGTTCGGTGAGATAGCAACGTTCCCTCAAAAGATTACTCACATATCGCATAGATGTTTTCTCTCTCCTTCTGGGTAGAAGCAGCGACTTTCGAGCGTTAGTCCTCAGCCGCTATTCCATACACCCTGTCTTTGGTTTCTTCCCACGACTCGGTTGAGATTACAGAAATTTACGACTCTCTTAATACATAACCCTAACCTAAAACGCTAGCAACGTCAGCTTTTGTGTAAGTAACTTTTTTATACCTGTCCTATAAATTAATTAAATCTCCCAGGATCGTGAGTGATTTGCTCAAACTGTCCTCTGGGAGATTGCTCTCACTACAGCCAACGTATTACGAAAATTTTATTTTGTATTACAAATAGTGTTGTATGAGATATTTGAATCAGAGAGTCGAGGGACACATAAGCGTCTGAGTTATGAATAGTAGATGCACCCTGTTTACCCAACCTCTGTCAACCATCTCTCAACCAGGGTCGGAACCTGTAGCTAACAGAGGCTTTCTGTAACAACGGCGATTTGAGAAAATCTTTTGATGCCGCTGTAATACAGTTGGGTCATACGAACCATCATACACAGTGGGAAACGTAAATATGGGTATAAGTTTACGTTTGTTAATATTACGTTGTATTACGCAAACTTTCTCAGTCTGGCACAAGTTATTGCAGCTTCTTTTCCGGAAGCGAGTATGACGAATGACATCAAAGGTATTTTTGCAAGAAAATGCTTAACTTCTGCTTCGTCGCCTCTGGCGCTTTGTCGAGTGGGGTCAAAATCGCGTACTTTAACGCTGAGTGCGCCTCGGATGGGGGTGGATTTTGGGCAAGACGCCGCACGGTTTCTTGAATCACCTGTTGAGCATTCGTCGCATTGCGCCGTAAATTGCCAATCACCATTTCTACAGTTACGCTGTCATGATCAGGATGCCAGCAATCATAATCGGTGACTAGGGCTAAGGTGGCGTAGGCGATTTCTGCTTCTCGCGCTAGTTTTGCCTCAGGTAAATTCGTCATTCCAACCACCGTTGCGCCCCAACTCCGGTAGAGATGGGATTCAGCTTGAGTGGAAAAGGCAGGTCCTTCCATACAGATGTATGTGCCACCGCGATGCAGGGTGACATCAGTTAACTGTAAGCTAGCCACCGCATCAGCTAAAACCTCGGCGAGTTGATGACATACGGGTTCAGCAAAGCCAATATGTACCACAATCCCCTCACCGAAAAAGGTAGATACACGATTTTTGGTGCGGTCAATAAATTGATTGGGTATGACCATATCTAAAGGTTTGGCTTCTTCCTGGAGGGAACCCACGGCTGAGGCGGAAATCAGATACTTAACACCCAACTGTTTCATCGCGTGGATATTGGCGCGGAAGGGCAATTCAGTGGGCATGAGATGATGGTTACGACCATGACGGGCAAGAAAGGCAACGGTCGTTCCTTCTAGAGTACCCACAATTAAATCATCAGACGGCTTGCCAAAGGGGGTATCGAGTTGCACCTCTTGCACATCTTTGAGGGCATCCATTTGGTAAAGTCCGCTACCGCCAATAATACCAATCGTTGCCTGTACCATTCTGCCTACCTTTTGCTGCGACAATGCCCAGATATTGTATCGGGAAATGGGTCGAGATCGCTCTAATTTGAGTTATTCCCTGATTTTGCCAGATGCGGTGAAAATTAGGCTACCCTTTTACCTAATCCCGCCGCCCATTTCCCGTTGCACCCGCTATGAGTAACCGCCACTGGCTAAAGATTACCGAATACCTTTTCCTCGCTGGTTCAGGATTGGGAACGGTTATCGCCGCCGCCACTCAGCAGGCGGTTTACGCCGCCGCACCGATTACGATTACTCTGGGATTGAATCTAGCTAATCGAGGGCGATTTGATCAGAAGACTCATCAACAGACAGAAACCGCGATCGCACAACTCCAGCAACAAGTTACTAACTTAGACTCTCTCCCATCCCAGATTACGGAATTACAGAGTGCGATCGCACAATTCCCAACCCCAGAACCCAATTCTCCCACGATTGAGCCTGCTGTAGAAATTCAACCGCTTTTACCAGACACCATTCCCCGATGGCAATGTGTCAACACTATAACCGGAAATTTAGCGCCAATTACCACGCTTACACTTCATCCAGACGGGCAGATTATCGCCACTAACACGATTAACAATACAATCCAATTGTGGGATATTCAAACTGAACAAAAACACCTCATCCTTAAAGGACATTCCCAGCCAGTTTTATCCATCGCCTTTAATCCTCACGCACAAACCTTAGCCAGTGGTAGTGCGGATCATACGATTAAGCTGTGGGATACTCGCACTGGACAGCAAAAATGCAGTCTAAAGGGCTATTTTTACTATTTTCTCGCCGTCGCCTTTAGTCCTGATGGTTTAACCTTAGCCAGTGGGAGTGCTGACTGTACTGTTAAACTTTGGGATGCTAATACGTTAGCCCAAAAACGCATTTTTAAGGGACATGGGGACAAAGTTCATACAGTAGCCTTTAGTCCCGATGGACAAATCCTGGCGAGTGGGAGTCGAGATGGCATGATTAAACTCTGGGATGTGC
Source organism: Coleofasciculus sp. A1-SPW-01 (assembly GCF_040217205.1). Classification (NCBI taxonomy): domain Bacteria; kingdom Bacillati; phylum Cyanobacteriota; class Cyanophyceae; order Coleofasciculales; family Coleofasciculaceae; genus Coleofasciculus; species Coleofasciculus sp. A1-SPW-01. Next base: position 18,718 of record NZ_JAVJNP010000122.1, read on the forward strand.
GTTCCTCTGTTCGCAACGATACGATCACACTCAACGGACATCAAAGGGGAATTTATGCGGTCATATTTAGCCCCGATGGACAATGGCTGGCGAGTGGAAGTGCAGACTGTACCATTAAAGTATGGGACATGAGAACTGGACAGGAAAGGTATACATTAAAGGGACATACTGATGAGGTGCGCTGTCTTGCCTTTAGTCTGGATAGTAAAATCTTAGTTAGTGGAAGTTGTGACCAAACCCTGAAACTCTGGAATCTGGAGGATGGGGAGTTAATTGACACTTTATCTGACCATGCAGGGGCGGTGACATCCGTGGTTTTCAGTCCCGATGGGCAGCGATTGATTAGTGGGAGTAGCGACAAGACCATCAAAATATGGCGTAGGCAACAGGAGTGCGATCGCGCCTGAACTCCAGTCCAGTGAACCTCGCGCCGCGATTAAGATTCTATCTGTCAATAACTTGAGAACATAATACAATATTTTATAGTCCCCTCTTATCTATAAGCTGTTCGGCATTTAAACCTTAATGTCAAAAACGGCAAAACCCTTGTAATGCGTTTAGCGAAGCCATGCCGCAGGCTTTAGCGAAGCCATGCCGCAGGCTTTGCATCTTGCTCGCTACCCATTCCAAATTTAAATGTGTGACAGCTTAGCCAACCTCGATAATTGGTGAAGTATTTGCTTCGTTGTTCCCCAGTATAAACTATAGTTTAGCAACTAAATTAGGATCGATATATGACTTTTATCAACCCAAAAACAGACTTTGCTTTCAAGAAAATATTCGGATCTGCCGATAGTAAAGATATCCTAATAAGTTTTTTAAATGCGCTTCTCTATGAAGGTAATCCAACCATAGAAGACTTGGAAATTATTGATCCATATTTGCAGCCGACTATTCCTGCTCTCAAAGATACGTTTCTGGACGTTAAGGCAAAAATCACCGGAAATAAAATTGTCATCATTGAAATGCAAGTCTTAAATGTTGTCGCTTTTGATAAAAGGGTTGTCTTCAATGCGGCTAAAACATTTGCGACTCAACTTAAATCGGGAGAAGGATACTCTAGACTAAATTCTGTCATTGCCTTAACAATTACAGACTTTCAAATGTTTCCTCAGCGAAATAAAGTTATTTCTCGATTTACTTTTGCCGATATGCAGGATTTATTTATATATCCTGAACGTTCCCTAGAATTGGTTTTTGTAGAATTACCGAATTTTCAAAAAGAGTTAAACGAATTAAATACATTAACCGACAAATGGATTTATTTCATGAAACAAACGAGCAATCTAGACAGTGTACCGGAAAAAATGGATGAAGTGGTGGCTATTCAAAAAGCATTTAGGATTGCCAATCAAGCGAACTTAACCATGGCAGAATTAGAAACGCTAGAGAAGCAACAGATGTTTCTAGAAGACCAACAAGGTGCTATTTTGAAAGGCATTGAACAGGGTTTAGAACAGGGTTTAGAACAGGGTTTAGAGCAAGGTTTAGAACAAGGCAAACAAGAAGGAGAAATTGGATTAATCGTGCGTTTATTAGAACGTCGTATCGGAGCGATCGCGCCAGAACTGCAAACCCGCCTCCGTCAATTATCCTCTGGGGAACTAGAAGCCTTAGCCGATGCTGTCCTAACCTTCACTGATGTTAGCAATTTAACCGCTTGGTTACAAGATAATACCCAGAGTTAAACTGAGAGTAATAAGGGACGCGATCGCTGTCTCTGTCGCCAGTGCGTGGAAGGTTTACTATAGATACATACAGTACACTCGTGCATTCCTACGGCTTGGATGCAAATGACACATGACATAAACAAATGACATAAACAAATTATGAGCTACTGTCTCAACCCTAAATGCCTACAGCCTCAGAACCCCGATGGTAATCAATTTTGCCAAACTTGTGGGTCAAATTTACTATTGAGAGAGCGTTATCGGGGGCTGCGATTGATTGGACAGGGGGGATTTGGTAGAACGTTTTTAGCGGTGGATGAGGATAAACCGTCTAAGCCGCATTGTGTGATCAAACAATTTTATCCTCAAGCTCAAGGAACCGATACTGTCCAGAAAGCGGCGGAACTGTTTGAGCAAGAAGCGGTGCGTCTTGATGATTTGGGTTACCATCCCCAAATTCCAGAACTATTTGCCCATTTTAATCGGGATAATCGCCAGTATTTGGTACAAGAATATATTCCGGGATATGATTTAGCTCAAATGTTGATCGATCAAGGTGCTTTCACTGAACAGCAAATTCGAGACTTACTCAATAGTTTGCTGCTATTGCTCGATTTTATTCACAGTCATAATGTTATTCATCGGGATATTAAGCCAGCCAATGTGATTTGTCGTTCTTGCTCCAATTTCCAGGGAGCAAGAAAAGGACAACTGGTACTTGTGGATTTTGGTGCGGCTAAATTTGCCACGATTACCGCCCTCACTCGCAAAGGAACAATTATTGGTTCGGCTGGCTATGCGGCACCGGAACAGGCATTAGGTCAAGCATTTTTTGCTAGTGATTTGTATAGTCTAGGTGTTACTTGTATTCATCTGTTGACTCGACGCCATCCCTTAGAACTTTATTGTGTGAATGAGGGAGATTGGGTGTGGCGAGATTATTTAACTACATCCCTGAGTCCTGAATTAGAGCAAGTTCTGGATAAATTGTTACAACGTCCCGTGCGGCGGCGCTATCAAAAAGCGCGAGATGTTTTACAGGACTTGAATCCTGATTCATTGACGACACGTCACCGCTATTTTGCTCAAGTTCAAAGGTTAACTATACCGACAATTCATCAACTTATTCCTCAGAAAAAAACATGGAAATGCATTTATACGCTAATCGGTCATTCAAGTTCGGTTTGTTCAGTGGCAATTAGTCCCGATGAACAATGTCTGGCGAGTGGAAGTTTTGATAAAACGGTTAAATTGTGGAATATTCAGACAGGGGAATTGTTGCATACGTTGATCAAACATATAAAACCTGTGTTGTCGGTGGCGTTTAGTCCTAACGGTCAAATTTTGGCGAGTGGTAGTGTGGATGACACGATCGAATTATGGCAGTGGCAATCCGGTTTTGTAAGCTGTACGATCGCGGATTATTTCGATGCAAGAGTGTCGATATGTTTGGCAATAAGTCCTGATGGGCAACTTTTGGCTAGTGGTAGCGATCGCCAAATTATTAAAGTCTGGGAAATTGAGACTGGCACTTTACTCTATACCTTCCGCCATTTACGCGGGATTAATTCAGTTATTTTTAGTCCCGATGGTAAATTTTTGGTGAGTGGAAGTAGTGATAATACGGTGAAGTTATGGTGTCTGGATAAGGGGGAATTAGTAAATACTTTTACAGGTCATGAACGGGATGTCAATTCTGTGGCGATTGACCCCCAGGGGAAAATACTCGCTAGTGGTAGTAGCGATACGACGATTAAATTATGGCATTTAGGCAATGGTAAACTCTTGGCTACTCTCAGAGGACATGCAGATTGGGTGCGAACGGTAAAATTTAGTCATAATGGACGAATGTTGGTTAGTGGTAGCGCTGATACCACAATTAAGGTGTGGGATTTGCATGGTGGTAAGGTGGCGGCGACGTTAGCGGGACATACCAGGGATGTGAATTCGATTGCATTGAGTCAAGATGGACAAATGATTATTAGTGGGAGTGGCGATGGCACAATTAAGATTTGGCGGTATCAATAAGATTGTCATTTGTCATTCGTCATGGGTTAAGAAACGGGAAAAATAAAATTTATAATTTATAATTTATGATTTATAATTTATAATTCAGATAATTCATAATTGTTATGGATCAGCTTAATCAGTATTATATAATTTTGGGACTGCAACCGGGTGCATCTTTAGCAGAAATTAAACAAGCCTATCGGGAATTAGCTAGACATTGGCATCCGGATCGTTTTCCTGATGATCCACAACGACAAGCTAAAGGACAAGAGAAACTTAAAAAAATAAATGAGGCTTACCAAAATCTGAAGTCATACACTCCGGTGTTACCTCAACCAGAAGTTGACCAGGATGTGGATGCGACAACCTATTACCAGTGGGGAATGGAACTGGCAAAGGATTGTCAATATCAGCAAGCAATCGACTATTTTAGTAAAGCGATCTGGCTGGATTTTGACTTGGTTAAAGCCTATAAATATCGCGGACTGGCGTATTCTCAACTGGGCGAACATCGACAGGCGATCGCGGATTTTAATCAAGCCGCTAGTCTGTATTGGCAATACCAAGATTTGCGAGACTATCAAGATGTCCTTTTCTGCATTAGTAAGCTACAAAATGTAGTCTTGCAGCCACTCCAGCAGAACTGGCGCTGTGTTCATACTCTTAAAGGTCATACTTACTTTGTTTACGCCGTTGCGATTAGTCCAGATCGAGAAACAGTGGTTAGTGGTAGTACAGATGGAACCATTAAATTATGGGATGTACAAACGGGAAAGGAACAGCGCACCCTCAAAGGACATGCAGGGAGGTTTGGTTATGTTCAATCCATTGCGATTAGTCCTGATGGACAAATAGTGGTGAGTGGGGGGAATGATAAAACGATTAAACTTTGGCAAATTAGTACCGCAAAGGAACGGCGAACCTTAACCGGACATTCAGGTTTATTTGCTGGAATTAAGTCGGTTACAATTAGCCCCGATGGTAAGTTAATTGCCAGTGGTAGCGATGATAAAACGATTAAACTTTGGTCTCTGCCGAAGGGGCGAGAACTACGCACCTTTAAGGGTCATACTGCTGGAGTCAATGGGGTGGCGATTAGTCCCGATGGCAAGATTATCGCTAGTGGGAGTAGCGATAAAACAATTAAGTTATGGCAGGTGGGAAAGGCGCGGGAATTACATACACTTACTGGTCATACTGATAGTGTAAATGGGGTAGCCTTTAGTTCCGATGGGCAGATTATAGCCAGTGGGAGTGCCGATGGAACGATTAAACTCTGGCAACTCAGTAGTGGACGGATACTGCGAACCTTAAAAGGGCATCATGATACTGTAAATGGGGTAGCATTTAGTCCCGATGGGCAGATTCTTGCTAGTGGTAGCGCCGACAAAACGATTAAATTGTGGCAGGTTAGAAAAGGACGGAAACTTCGCACCCTCAAAGGTCATGCGGCGGCTGTACATGCCGTGGCGATTAGTTTAGATGGGCAAATTCTTGTCAGTGGGAGTGCGGATAAAACGATTAAGATGTGGCGATGTGATTGAATTATGACGTTGTGAATTCCCTCCCCTTGATAAGGGGAGGGTTAGGGAGGGGTTTGTCTCAAGGTATTGCTTTCTGGTATAATCTGTCATGCTGAGCGAAGCGAAGCATCTAAAGGCGGATTTTGTTGGTCAATTATCGGTCAATTATCGGGTTGAATAAGGGCGGGTTTTGTTGTTAAGTTATCAGCTCTTAATTAGCGTTAGTCCCTAAACCCGCCCCTACAATGCCTAAACCCGTCCCTATAATTAATATGTACCATGGCACGTCCCTACCTACCTACTTATGACTTCTTTTGATCACTAACTGGAGTTACTGGATCAACAAGCTAGGTGGATGATAATAATCCTGATTTTTAAAGCATTGCAATTATGGGCAATCGTCAGAACATTATTATGAAGGGTCAAAACTCTCCCCCCATATATCCTCCCTGCGAGGGTGCAATCCTAGGGGAGGTGAACATAAAATTAAGCCAAGCAAATCCGACGATTCAGAGAGGATAAAGGTTATGGCAAAGACGATGAAAGCCGCTGTGGTGCATAAATTTGGCGAACCCCTATCAATTGAAGAGGTTCCGATTCCAGAACCCCAAGCTGGACAAGTTCTCATCCGTACTGCTACCTGTGGTGTCTGCCATACTGACTTACATGCAGCGGATGGGGATTGGCCCGTAAAGCCTACCTTGCCTTTTATTCCTGGACATGAGGGCGCGGGTTATGTCGCCGCTGTGGGTGATGGCGTAACGTTATATAAAGAAGGCGATCGCGTGGGTGTTCCTTGGCTGCATAGTGCCTGTGGTCATTGTGAATATTGCTTCACGGGTTGGGAAACCTTGTGTCCTGATCAAGAAAACACAGGCTACTCTGTCAATGGCGGTTATGCCGAGTATATGGTGGCACCGGCTGACTATGTAAGTCCGATTCCCGATGGTGTTGATTTTGCTGATGCGAGTCCGATTCTCTGTGCTGGGGTAACGACGTACAAGGGGTTGAAAGAAACTAATACTAAACCCGGAGAATGGGTGGTGATTTCTGGTATTGGTGGTTTAGGTCACATTGCTGTCCAATATGCCAAAGCTTTAGCACTTCATGTTGTCGCCTTAGATACCAGCGATGAGAAGCTGGAGTTAGCCAAGCAATTGGGGGCAGAATTGACGGTGAATGTGACCAAAGAAGACCCCGCCACGGTGGTACAAGAGAAAATTGGTGGGGCGCATGGGGCTTTAGTTACGGCTGTTTCTACCGCAGCGTTTCGTCAAGCCTTGGGGACGCTGCGACGAGGTGGCACTTGTGCTTTAGTTGGGCTACCTCCCGGAGAGTTTCCCACACCTATCTTTGAAGTGGTATTAAAACGGATTACCATTCGCGGTTCGATTGTTGGGACGCGCAAAGATATGCAAGAATGCTTACAATTTGCGGCAGAAGGCAAGGTGAAGCCAACCTTGGAGAAGCAACCGTTAGAGGAGATTAATCAGATTTTTGATCGTCTCAGAAACGGTCAAGTAAATGGTCGAATCGTGCTGCAAATTAGCTAATTATTATTACAGTTCAGGGTGCGGAAAGAGGATTGGGGACAATTAACAGAAATATCGTAAAGACGTTCCCTGTTCCCTCTTGGGATCAGATCAACTGATATCCTAACGTATCCTCGTAGTGCTATATACCAAATCCGGGTTAGCTACCCCTGTTATAACCCAGTCCGCGCAGGCGGACTTTGTTTGTGTAGCAGCGATTTCAATCGCCTCTTCTTGCTATCGCTGTCACGCTAGTAGTCAACCCAAGATTGTAAGGGGCTAAAGCCCTTACTACATACAAACTCCTCATCTCCCCTGATGATGTGCCAAAATTGTTAGAACGGATGAGTTCAACCCTGTAGGAGATTCTTTTGTGGAGTCGCGTTATAACCCCGTCGAGATAGAGGAAAAGTGGCAAACCAGTTGGTCACACCAAAACCTAGACCAAACCCAGGACAAGGCAGATAAGCCCAAATTCTATGCCCTGTCCATGTTTCCCTATCCATCGGGCAACCTGCACATGGGTCACGTCCGTAACTATACGATTACCGATGTCATTGCCCGCAAAAGCCGGATGCAGGGCTATCGTGTCCTGCATCCGATGGGGTGGGATGCCTTTGGGCTACCTGCGGAAAATGCGGCGATTCAACGCGGTGTCCATCCCGCTAAGTGGACGTATCAAAATATTACTCAGATGCAGTCTGAGTTAAAGCGTCTGGGATTGTCCTACGATTGGAACCGGGAATTGGCGACCTGTGCGCCGGACTACTATAAGTGGACGCAGTGGATTTTTTTGCAGTTTCTTCACGCCGGCTTAGCCTATCAGAAAGAAGCCGCTGTCAACTGGGACCCGATTGACCAAACCGTACTCGCCAATGAACAGGTGGATAGCGAGGGGCGTTCCTGGCGTTCTGGTGCGAAAGTGGAACGGAAACTCTTACGCCAGTGGTTCCTGAAAATTACCGATTATGCCGAACAATTACTCAACGATTTAGATAAGCTAGACGGATGGCCCGAACGGGTGAAGTTGATGCAAGCCAACTGGATTGGCAAATCCGTCGGTGCTTATTTAGAGTTTCCGATTATCGGGTTAGAGGAAAAAATCGGTGTGTTTACCACTCGCCCCGATACGGTTTATGGCGTCACCTATGTCGTGTTAGCGCCGGAACATCCCTTAACCCCAAAGGTTACGACTCCTGACCGAAAAGCTGAGGTTGATGCCTTTATTAACGAGGTAACTCAGGAAAGCGAACTGGAACGCACGGCTGAGGATAAGCCGAAACGGGGGATTCCCACCGGGGGTAAGGCGATTAATCCGTTTACCGGGGAAGAAATCCCCATCTGGATTGCCGATTATGTCCTCTATGAATATGGCACAGGGGCGGTGATGGGAGTTCCCGCCCATGATGCGCGAGATTTCCAATTTGCTACGGAACAGCAGTTACCCATCAAGACGGTGATTGTACCTGCAGATGCGGCTGACCCGAAAGCTGAACCGAAACAGGCGTATACTGAACCCGGTGTGGTGGTAAATTCTGACTTGTTTAATGGGATGGAATCTATTTCCGCCAAAGCAGAGATTGTCAACTACGCCGAACGTAAAGGATGGGGGAAAGCCCGGATACAGTATCGCCTGCGGGATTGGTTAATTTCTCGCCAACGCTATTGGGGCGCACCGATTCCGGTGATTTACTGTCCTGATTGTGGCATTGTCCCGGTTCCGGAGCAAGAACTGCCTGTAGCATTACCGGAAAATGTAGCCATGAGTGGCGGGCGTGTCGCCTCGTTATCCCAGGTGGAGGGATGGACGGATGTGCCTTGTCCCACCTGTGGTACAGCCGCAAAACGGGAAACGGATACGATGGATACGTTTATTGATTCGTCCTGGTATTTCCTGCGTTATCCGGATGCGAATAATGACCAGCAGGTGTTTGACTCCAGTAAAACCAGTGACTGGATGCCCGTAGACCAGTACGTGGGTGGCATCGAACATGCGATTTTGCACCTATTGTACTCCCGCTTCTTCACTAAAGTTTTGCGCGATCGCGGTTTACTTAATTTTGATGAACCGTTCCAACGTCTGTTAACTCAGGGGATGGTGCAGGGGTTAACTTATATGAACCCCAGAACTGGGAAATGGATTCCCTCAGTGGAGGTTAACCCCAGTGACCCCAAAGACCCAGAAACTGGGGAAACGTTGGAGGTTTCCTACAAAACCATGTCCAAATCTAAATATAACGGGGTTGCACCCGAAGCGGTAATTAACAAATATGGTGCCGATACCGCCCGGATGTTTATCCTATTTAAAGCCCCTCCAGAAAAAGACTTGGAATGGGATGATGCAGATGTGGAAGGGCAGTTCCGTTTCCTGAACCGAGTTTGGCGGTTGGTGGAGGAGTTTGTCGCCAAAGGAACTAACCGTTCCACCACCACTCCCAATGAGTTAAGTAAACCGGAAAAAGACCTGCGACGGGCAGTTCACACGGCGATTAAAGAAGTCACCGATGATTTAGATGGGGAGTATCAATTTAATACAGCCGTTTCCGAGTTAATGAAACTCAGCAACGCCCTCGGTGATGCTAAGTGCAAAGACTCCCCGGTTTACGCTGAAGGAATCGAGACTCTGATTCTGTTATTAGCCCCCTTTGCCCCCCATATTGCTGAAGAGTTATGGCATGGAATTGGTCATACCGATTCAGTACACCTGCAACCCTGGTGTACCTTTGAACCAGAGGCATTAGTGGCTGATGAGATTACGTTGGTCATTCAAATCATGGGTAAAACCCGTGGCACCATTCAGGTTCCTGCTGATTCCGATAAATCAGCTTTGGAACAGTACGCCAGGGAGTCAGAGGTTGCCCAGCGTTATATCACAGGTAAGACGGTGAAAAAGGTGATTGTTGTACCAGGAAAGCTGGTCAATTTTGTGGTGACAGGTTGATATCAAGGTAGGGAGATAGAATCATGTAGAGACGTGCCATGGCGCGTCTTTATGTAGGGGCGGGTTTACGCGCCAAACTTTCCCCAAAATATAGCGTGGGTTATAAAAACAATTGTAGGGGCGACCCGCCGTACCCAATTAACACCACCTAACCTTTAATTTGATCGGGTCGCCCTGTATCAGGTATCGTCAATTAAAGGTAAAAATGGTGCAACCCGCCCCAACCCTTAATTTGATCGGGTTGCCCCCACCCGGTATCAGTAATGCTCCAACACCGCATTTAGACAGGGGCGAGTCGATATAGGTTAATTCTCGCACCGAACATTGATGCAGCGACTCGCCCCTACAGCTTATTGGTGGTGATTATGGGATGGATTTGGATATTGCTAGACATGGGTTTATCCTCGATTTAGCCAAGTCCCGGCGTCCATGCAATACGTCCTTTGTCCCTCTCCTGATACCCTGAGCGAGGGTAGTATTCTCCGCACAGTTTATAGAAAAATCATCCAACCTTGACATAAAAAATATTTGTAAAGAATTAGATTGACTTCTCCAAAATTTGCTGATTTAATATCCATGGAGTTACGATAGAGATAGACAGTTAGAGAGAGCGGTAAACATCCAGGCTAAATAGACCGCAAGGAATAGATTTAGTTAGGATAAACCTTACTGTTCTTCCTATAGACCCATGACTAGAGTCAAGAGCCTGAGGTACAAATAAAACGCTACGAGTTTTTAGTAGAACCACAATCACCTTAGACTGTTGACCAAAATTTCTAAAAGAATGGTCAGGGCTACGTCTAACGTTCAAAAGTTTGCACAAAAAAAGAGGTAAATAATGCCTATGGTTGGGACAGTTGCCCCTAACACATCTACGCAAAAACATGAAACAGCTAGTGTTTTATGCGAACAATGGCAGGATTTTAATCCCGGTAAATGGACGAATGAAATTAATGTCCGGGATTTCATCCAAAAGAATTACACCCCCTATACACAAGACGATTCTTTCCTTGCCGGAGCAACGGAACGGACGAAAACACTCTGGCAAAACGTCTGCGATTTGATGCAGCAAGAGCGGGAAAAAGGTATTTTAGATGTCGATACCAAAGTCCCCACCAGTATCACCGCCCATTCACCGGGTTATATTGATCAAAACTTGGAACAAATTGTCGGCGTCCAAACCGATAAACCGTTAAAACGGGCAATTATGCCCTTGGGTGGTATCCGAGTGGTCAAGAAATCCCTCGAAGCTTACGGCTATCAACTTGATCCCCAAACAGAAGAGATTTTCACCAACTATCGCAAAACCCATAATGATGGGGTGTTTGATGCCTATACACGGGAAATGCGAAAAGCACGACATTCTGGCATTATTACGGGGTTACCGGATGCCTATGGTCGGGGTCGAATTATTGGGGACTATCGCCGGGTGGCATTATATGGAATCACCCGTTTAATTGCTGATAAAAAACAGCAGCAAGATTCCCTGGAATTCGATGCCATTGATGAGTCGGTTATTCAGCAACGGGAAGAAATTTCTGAACAAATCCGGGCGCTAAATGAACTTCAGGAAATGGCAGCTAGCTATGGCTGTGATATTAGCCGTCCGGCGGCAACTGCCCAAGAAGCGGTACAGTGGACGTACTTTGGCTATTTGGGTGCGGTGAAGGAACAAAATGGCGCGGCGATGTCCTTGGGACGGGTGTCTACGTTCCTGGATATTTATGTGGAACGGGATTTAAATAATGGCACGCTGAATGAATCCGAGGCGCAGGAATTAATTGACCATTTTGTGATGAAACTGCGGATGGTGCGCTTCCTGCGGGCGCCGGCTTATAACGAACTGTTCTCTGGTGACCCAGTTTGGGTAACCGAAGCCATTGGCGGAATGGGTGAAGATGGTCGTCCGTTGGTAACGAAGACGAGTTTCCGTTTCTTGCATACGCTTTATAACTTAGGTCCTGCACCAGAACCGAATTTAACGGTACTGTGGTCAGAACGGCTACCGATGAACTTTAAGCGGTTCTGCGCCAAGGTATCGGTAGAAACCAGTTCGATTCAGTACGAGAACGATGACCTGATGCGATCGCACTATGGTGATGATTATGGCATTGCCTGCTGTGTATCGGGAATGCCGATTGGCAAACAGATGCAGTTCTTTGGCGCACGGGTTAACCTGGCGAAAGCCTTACTCTATGCGATTAATGGCGGTAAGGATGAAAAAGCGGGCGAACAAATCGGTCCGGAACTAGCAGCGATTACCTCAGAGTACCTCGATTATGACGAGGTGATGGGGAAATTCGACCAAATGATCGAGTGGTTGGCGAAACTCTACGTCAATACCTTGAATGTAATCCACTATATGCACGATAAATATTGTTATGAGCGTTTGGAAATGGCGCTGCATGACCGGGATGTTTATCGGACAATGGCATGTGGGATTGCTGGCTTGTCGGTGGTTGGCGATGCGTTTTCGGCGATTAAATATGCCAAGGTGAAAGTTATTCGCAATGATCAGGGTCTCGCCGTAGACTATCAGGTGGAAGGAGATTATCCCAAGTTTGGCAATAACGATGATCAGGTGGATGAGATTACTGCCAACCTGGTGAAAGCGTTTATGGATAAAATCCGCAAGAATAAGACCTATCGCGGCGCTGTTCCTACCCAGTCGATTCTGACGATTACCTCCAATGTAGTGTACGGGAAGAAGACAGGAAGTACCCCTGATGGGCGCAAAGCTGGGGAACCCTTTGCCCCAGGTGCGAACCCGATGCATGGTCGTGATAGCAATGGCGCGATCGCAGCCTTGGCTTCAGTGGCGAAACTACCGTATGAACATGCCCAAGATGGGATTTCTTATACGTTCTCCATTGTGCCGCAAGCGTTGGGTAAGACGGATGAGGCGAAGGTGACTAATTTGGTGGGAATGCTGGATGGGTATTTCCATGACGAAGGTCATCATATCAATATCAATGTCTTCAATCGCGATACTCTGCTAGATGCGATGGATCATCCAGAGAAATACCCGCAGTTAACGATTCGGGTATCGGGTTATGCGGTGAACTTTATTAAGTTAACCCGCGAACAACAACTGGATGTGATTAACCGCACATTCCACGAACGGATTTAGGTGCAATAGTTCTGGTTCGCCGAAATCCTAGATATCCCGTAGGGTGGGCATTGCCCACCAACTAACACGGCAAAGCCAAGTCAGGGCGGGTTGAGTTACATCTGTTTCGTAAACGATACTCGTCAAACCCGCCCCTACAAACTCAACATTTGAACTATGGTAATGCAATCATCAATTTCTCAATCCCCAATCGCCACTCCCAAAACCTCTGTAAAAGGACGCATTCACTCCTTAGAAAGCTGCGGTACGGTGGATGGTCCAGGTATCCGCTTTGTTATTTTTACCCAGGGTTGTCCCTTACGTTGTCTCTATTGTCACAATCCGGATAGCCGCTGTATCCGTGAAGGTCAAGAGGTTACCGTTGATGAACTGATGACCCAGATCCCAAAGTATCGTTCCTACATGCGCTTTTCCGGCGGCGGCGTTACCATAACAGGGGGTGAACCCTTGATGCAGCCGGAGTTTGTCCGCGAAATTTTCCGACGCTGCCAAGACCAAGGGATTCATACTGCCCTAGATACGTCGGGTTATGTCAATTTGGATGTCGCTAAACCCGTGTTGGATCATGTCGATTTGGTCTTGTTGGACATCAAATCCTTTGATCCCAAAATTTATTTTAAGATTACCAACGTTTCCCTAGAACCGACACTCGCGTTTGCCCAGTATCTGAGTGAGATTAAAAAGCCAACCTGGATTCGCTTTGTCCTAGTTCCCAATTTATCCGATAACCTAGAGAGTATCGAGGGATTAGCCCAGTTTGTCTCTAGCTTGGGTAATGTGGAAAACGTAGAAATTCTGCCGTTTCACAAAATGGGAGAGTATAAATGGCAACAGCTAGGGTATGACTATCAGCTTAAAGACACACCCTCGCCAACCCCCCAACAGGTGCAGCAGGTTATGGAAATCTTTCAAAGACAAGGGTTGCATGTGCAGTAAGATTGAGGTGTAGATCATGGATGGGAAAGAAAATCTCTATTTATGTATGGGTTCAGCCTGTCATCAATTGGGTGTTTATGAAGTATTACCCAAAATTCAGCAGTTGATTAGCACATACAATTTGGAGGATAAAGTTGAATTAAAGGGTTCCTTTTGTTTGGAAACCTGTAGCGCTGGTATTGTGATGAAGTTTAAGGATAAATTTTTTGTCAATATCAATGCTAACAATGTTGAGCAAAAGTTTAAACAAGAGATTCTGCCTTGTATTCAATGATGTATCTTGTATTCAATGATGTATAGGGAGAGGGAACACCTCGGCTTTGCTCGGTGTGTAACAGGGAACAATAAATTTCAGTTAGCTTTGGCATAGCAGCTTGAAGAATAATAAATACTATGACAAGTAATGATAAGAGTTTGTGGGAATTATTGTGGCGGTATGATCCCAACGGTTTGATTGTCGTGGATAAAGATATGACAATCAAGCTGGTAAATCCTGCCTTTTGCAAAATGTTTAATGTGGAACAGGAGGCGGCTATTGGTGAGTCCGCCTCCACTATTTTGACAGATGTCAGTGATTTTCAACGAGTCTGGGATAATGATGAGGTGATTCAGGGGAAGGAAAAAGAGTACGCTAATCACCAACTTTATGTCAGAGAAGTTATTTTTCCGATTAAAGAAGAAAATATAATTGCAGCTATTTTGGTGAATATGAGTTATGAGTTACAGCGTAAGCGAGAATTGATCAAAGTTAAGCGAGAAACGGTGGAAAAGGTTAATGAGGTGGTGGATAATCAAATGAAAGTTGTCCAAGAAATTGCGGGGATATTGGGAGAAACAACGGCAACGACGAAGGTGAGTCTATTGAAGATTATTCAAATGGTGGAACAGGAGATGGGTTAGTAGGGATACCTGGGGGAGCAATGTAGAGACGTAGCATGCTACGTCTGGGAGCAATGTAGAGACGTGCCATGGCGCGTCTGGAAGCAGGGGAAGAAGTCGTTTAACTATATAATATAAAAGCTTATGAGTCGTGATCATTTTCTAGATATCTATGATTTAAGCTTAAATAAAAAGGGAGAGGAACTATGTGGCGATCAGGTTAAGTTTATCAAGACGAAGGATAAAACGACGATTGTTTTATCGGATGGGTTGGGAAGTGGTGTCAAGGCGAATATCCTGGCAACGCTGACGACGGAAATCTTGATCACCATGTTGAATGCAGATCTGCCTCTAACTGAGGTAATTGAAACGGTGATTGGTACGTTGCCAATTTGTAGTGTCCGGAAAATTGCTTACGCCACGTTTACTATAATTCGGATTAATCATAAAACTAATAAATTTAAAGTTATAAACTTTGACAACCCCCCCATTTTTCATTTTAGGAAAGGAAAACCTGTCCCGGTTGAAACGCGAACCGAGAAAATTCTGGAGAAAGACATTGTTATTTCCGAAGGGCATTTAGAACGGGGAGATTTCCTGGGGGCGATTAGTGATGGCGTCTTGTATGCGGGGCTGGGTGCGGTCTTAAATTTTGGCTGGGGCTGGGAAAATATTGCCAAATACATTGAAAGCCTATATATTCGGGATACCTACACTGCTCGTAATATTGTCCGTAAAGTGATTGGCGAAACGCACAACCTCTATCAAGGGAAAATTGGGGATGATGCCACGTTTGTGGGCGTCTGTGTGCGAAAGCGTAATGAGTTAATGATTTTTACTGGACCCCCTCTAGATCAACGTCACGATCAGGTTTATGTGGAACGCTTATTAAATTTTGAGGGGAGAAAAGTGATCTGTGGCGGCACCACGGGAAATATTGTGGGGAAATATCTGGGTGAAGAGGTGGAAATGGATATTGCCACGATGCGACCGGATCTGCCGCCGATTGGTAAGTTAAGCCAAATTGACCTGGTAACTGAAGGGATATTAACGATCTCCAAAAGCCTAGAAATCTTAAAAAAATGTAAATGTGATATCGATCGCCTACCGAGTGATCGCAATGGTGCAGCGCTTCTAGCTAAGGAAATCTTGATGGCGGATTCGGTACTTTTCTTGGTGGGGCAGAAAATTAACGAATTTTATCAAAATCCGCTGTTACCCAAAAACATTTCCATCCGCCGGAATTTAGTAGAAGAGGTAGTGAAGTATTTGCAAAACCATAAGAAAGAAGTCCAGTTAGAATACTGCTAAGTTAGGTCAGTGGAGATCAAGGGGAATGATGTTAGGTTCTGTAAACATCCAGTCAAGCCTGACGAAGGACAAAGGACATAAGACCAATGACAAATGACCAATGGGTGGTGATTGGCTATGGGAATACGCTGCGGCGGGATGACGGTGTGGGTCAAGTTGTGGCAATGGAGGTACAAGAGTGGGGATACCTGGGAGTGCGATCGCTTCCCCTGCACCAACTGACTCCAGAATTGGCACAAACCTTAGCTACGGTGGATGGGGCGATTTTTGTGGATGCTTATCCGGTATCTGGAGAGACAGCCACGGTGCAAGTCTTTCCCCTGCGATCGGAGGATGCTGATACAATCTCGGTCGGGCATCATTGTGATCCGCGATCGCTGTTAGCGTTAGCCCAAGTCCTTTATGATCATTCTCCCCCCGCTTGGCTGGTTACCATCCCCGCTGTTGACTTCGAGTTTGGCGAAATTCTCTCACCCATTGCCCAACAGGGAGTTACCGACGCCCTGATTCATATTCATCGCCTGTTGGCAATACCAGCGGAATCGCCGTCTCGAAAATCATCCGGTTGCGTCGAGATGAGGGAGTTGTGAGTTAATTTAACTCAGTCTGGGCGGGCGCGAGTCCAATCTGGGTGAGGTAAGAAACGATAGTAGTAAAACCAACCCCTACACAATCAAAACGTCTTCCCCACCTTTTCCAACTGAGATGGCAGATTAATTATCAGGGAGAACCCTAGGTTTTAGTCCTTGTGTGTTCAGTGTTAACCGTTCCGTTTCAATTTTTCCCCAGAAGTATTAATTAAGGAAAGGAAAAAACAATGGTTAAGCCACTTAAACCAACCACCGATCCAGCATACGATATTCTGCGTTCCGAACGTCAACCCCTGCACACCTTCTTCGCCCCCGATACCGTTGCTGTGATTGGGGCGACGGATAAAGAGGGCAGTGTGGGGCGAACCCTGCTATGGAATTTAATGAGTAATCCTTTCGGGGGAACCATTTTTCCAGTGAATCCCAAACGGCATAGTGTCCTAGGGATTCCCGCTTATTCCAGTATTAAAGACATTCCAGATCTCGTGGATCTGGCGATCATTGCTATACCCGCCCCTTTCGTACCCGGAGTCATCCAAGAGTGCGTTGATGTTGGGGTCAAAAGCGCGATTATTATTTCAGCGGGATTTAAAGAAATTGGTCCGAAGGGAGTCGAGTTAGAACAACAAATCCTGGAAACCGCCCGGGGCAAAATGCGAATTATTGGTCCGAATTGCCTGGGTTTAATGAGTCCGCGCAGTGGGTTAA
Source organism: Coleofasciculus sp. A1-SPW-01 (assembly GCF_040217205.1). Classification (NCBI taxonomy): domain Bacteria; kingdom Bacillati; phylum Cyanobacteriota; class Cyanophyceae; order Coleofasciculales; family Coleofasciculaceae; genus Coleofasciculus; species Coleofasciculus sp. A1-SPW-01. The sequence continues at coordinate 35,948 of NZ_JAVJNP010000122.1, forward strand.
ATGCTACCTTCGCCAGTACCATGGCGCGTCCGGGTAATTTGGCGTTTATTAGTCAGAGTGGGGCATTATGTACCGCTGTCCTAGATTGGAGTTTCTGGGAAAATGTGGGCTTTAGTGCCTTTATTTCCATTGGTTCGATGATGGATGTGAATTGGGGGGATCTGATTTACTATCTCGGTGATGATCCCCACACCCATAGCATCGTCATTTATATGGAATCCATTGGCGATGCGCGATCCTTCCTTTCAGCGGCGCGGGAAGTGGCATTAACCAAGCCGATTATCGTAATTAAAACCGGGCGCACCGAAGCCGCAGCTAAAGCCTCCGCCTCCCATACCGGTTCTTTAGCCGGAAGCGATGATGTCCTCGATGCTGCCTTCCGCCGCTGTGGTGTAGTTCGCGTGAATACTATCTCCGAACTGTTTGATATGGCAGAGGTGTGGGCGAAACAGCCCCGTCGTCCCAAAGGACCTCGCTTGACCATTATTACCAATGCTGGGGGACCAGGGGTGTTAGCAACAGACGCCTTAATTAGTGCGGGTGGTGCATTGGCGGAACTCTCTGAGGATACGGTAACTGCCCTTAACGAAATCCTGCCCCCCCATTGGAGTCATGGTAATCCCATTGATATTCTCGGTGATGCTGACCCCGATCGCTATACCAAAGCTTTAGATATTGCGGTTGAAGATCCCAACAGCGATGGCTTGCTGGTGATTCTCACGCCTCAAGCCATGACTGATCCGACTCAGATTGCCGAACAGTTAAAACCCTATGCCCAGAAAGCTGTTAAACCCGTGTTTGCTAGTTGGATGGGAGGATCAGAAACCAAAACTGGGGAAACCTTACTCAACCGTGCCAGCATTCCCACCTATCCCTATCCCGATGATGCGGCGCGGTTATTTAATTTAATGTGGCAGTACAGCTACAACCTGAGTGGGATCTACGAAACGCCGATTTTACCATCATCCGAAGAAACCGGACCCGATCGCGCTTTGGCGCAGCAGATGATTGAAACGGCACGCAAGGCGGGACGGACGATTCTGACGGAGTTGGAATCGAAACAACTCCTCGCTGCCTATAATATCCCGATTGTGCATACTGGGGTAGCAAAAACAGAAGAGGATGCGGTGAATTGGGCGAATTCCCTGGGATACCCGGTGGTGTTGAAACTCTTCTCGGAAACTATTACCCATAAAACTGATGTGGGTGGGGTTCAGTTAAATCTCACCGATGAAGAAGCGGTGCGTTGGGCGTATAACAGGATTCAATCAACGGTGACGGAGAAAGTCGGTGCCGAACATTTCTTAGGTGTTACGGTTCAACAAATGGTGCACCAGGATGGTGCTTATGAACTGATTATTGGCAGCATCGTTGATCCCCAGTTTGGACCAGTGTTAGTCTTTGGGTCTGGGGGACAGTTAGTTGAGGTATTCAAGGATCGGGCGATCGCACTCCCTCCTCTGAATACCACCCTAGCGCGGCGGATGATCGAACAGACGCAAATCTATAAGGCACTCAAAGGGGTGCGGGGGCGTCAAGCCGTTGATTTAGCCGAACTTGAGCAGATTATGGTTCGCTTTAGTCAATTGGTGATTGAACAGCGTTGGATCAAGGAAATTGATATCAATCCCCTGCAAGCATCTTCGGATCGACTCATCGCCCTAGATGCCCGGATTATCCTCCAAGATCTTGACGTTGAGGAAAACCAACTCCCGAAAACGGCGGTTTGTCCCTATCCTCGGCAGTACGTCACCCCATGGCAGCTTAATGATGGTACGCCCGTGAAGATTCGTCCGATTCGTCCAGAGGATGAACCTTTAATCGTGCAATTCCACCAAACGCTATCGGAAGAAAGTGTCTATTTGCGTTATTTCAGCTTAATGAAGCTGAGTCGGCGGATTGCCCATGAACGATTAACCCGCATCTGCTTTATTGACTATGATCGGGAAATGGCACTGGTGGCGGACTATAAAGATCCGCAGACGAAAAAGCATCAAATCTTGGGCGTGGCGCGATTGAGCAAGATGCATGGGATTAATGAAGCGGAATTCGCTATGTTAATTAGTGACCCCTATCAGCGTCGCGGCTTAGGGACGGAATTACTGCAACGCATTATTCAAGTGGGTCGCCAAGAGAAACTGACGCGGATTACTGCTGATATTCTGGCAGAAAATGTGCCGATGCAGAAGGTGGCGGAAAAAGTGGGTTTCCATCTCGAACGGGCAGGTAATGATTTAGTCAAAGCCGAGATTCGTTTGTAGTTAGGATTGACCCACAGACGCTGAATCGTAGGGGTACGACATGTTTTACCCCTACAGAACTTGGCTTCTGCTATAGTATGGGATGCGATGCTAATTGACTTTCGTAATACCAATACTGTCTGGGCTTCCATACTGGTGGAAACGTTAACGCGGTTGGGATTAACTACTGCCGTCTTATGTCCCGGTTCACGTTCCACCCCGCTTACTGTTGCTTTTGCACAACACAGCCAAGTTGAGGCAATTCCGATTCTCGATGAACGTTCGGCGGCGTTTTTCGCCTTGGGAGTGGCGCGACAATCGGGGCTACCTGTGGCGTTGGTTTGTACCTCAGGAACCGCCGGGGCGAATTTCTATCCCGCGATTATTGAAGCACGAGAAAGCCGGATTCCTCTATTAATTTTAACCGCAGACCGTCCCCCAGAACTGCGCGATTGTCACTCTGGGCAAACTATTGACCAAGTAAAACTCTATGGCAATTATCCCAACTGGCAAACGGAATTAGCCGTACCCTCTCTAGAAATGGGGATGTTGAGATATTTGCGACAAACCGTCATTCACGCCTGGGAGCGATCGCGCTTTCCTACTCCCGGTGCAGTACATTTAAATTGCCCCTTTCGTGATCCTCTAGCACCTATTCCTGATCCAGCCGCTACTAGGTTACAATCCCAATTCCAGGCTGATGACTTCTTTGGGGCGGTTACTCCCGCATCTGTGCATCCCCCCTCTCCTGTATCTGGGCAAACGATTCCCTACTCAGACTGGCAAGCGTGCGATCGCGGTTTAATTATTGCCGGGTTAGCCCAACCCCAAAACCCTAAAGCCTATTGTCAGGCAATTGCCCAACTTTCGCAATCTCTAAACTTTCCCCTATTAGCCGAAGGGCTTTCTCCCCTAAGAAACTACGCTCACCTGAATCCTTATCTGATTTCCACTTATGACTTAATTCTGCGGAATCGCCGACTCGCTCAACAGCTTACACCGACTATTGTTATTCAAATTGGCGAACTTCCCACCAGTAAAGAACTACGCGCTTGGTTAAATACTTATCAACCCCAACGCTGGATTATTAACCCTTGTGATCATAACTTAGATGCTCTCCATGGGAAAACCACGCATCTGCGGATTTCTATCGAAGAAATTGGACAATGGCTAACCACGAATAATAAAAAAGATATGGCTGTAGGGGCGGGTTTGACAGATAACGTTGTGGACAAAACCGATAACAGAACCACACCCACCCCGATAGAGGAACAGGGGAAAACCGTATCCCAACAAAACCCACATTACCTGCAAAAATGGTGTGATGCAGAAACGCAAGTGAGAGCAGCCGTTGACCAAACCATGGCAGAAATGACTCAATTATTTGAAGGAAAAGCCGCCTGGATACTCTCTCAATGTTTGCCCACAGGGACACCTTTATTCATTGCCAATAGTATGCCCGTGCGGGATGTAGAATTTTTTTGGTCTCCAGGAAATACAGAGATTCAGCCCTGGTTTAATCGTGGTGCTAATGGAATTGATGGAACCTTATCAACAGCATTAGGGATTGCTCACCGGAATCAAAGTGCGGTGATGCTAACGGGAGACTTAGCATTATTGCATGATACCAATGGTTTTTTGCTGAATCAGAAACTTGTTGGTCATCTCACCATCATCTTAATCAACAATAACGGCGGTGGTATTTTTGAGATGTTACCCATTTCCGACTTTGAGCCACCCTTTGAAGAATTCTTTGCCACACCCCAACATATAGACTTTGCACAATTATGTTTAACATACAGGGTAGAGTATCAACGTATTGAATCGTGGCAACAATTGCAGCAATTACTGAGTTCATTACCGAGTAAAGGAATTCGAGTCTTAGAAATACCCACAAATCGCAAAACAGACGCAACGTGGCGGAAAAACCATCTAGGTTCGTTCGTAGTAAAGGAACCTTAGCCTTTGATGTTGGGTTTCCTGAGAACATCCCAACCTAAAACCATCTTAAATGCGGCAAGGGGACTCCCGTTATACCGAAGGTTAGCGGGAGGGGAATTGCCGCCAACATTGAAATTGAGCGATAGCGAATCATTATTTTTAGGATTGGTATTCATAGCCGTCTGCTTTATGAATGGTTCTC